>NZ_JBAUSA010001069.1:0-1859 GCF_049581465.1 Caballeronia sp.
CCGGGATCGATCCTCCCGCCGATCCCTCCGCCGCGTCCGGTCCTTCCGCTGCTTCCACCAACTGAAAATTGCTAATCGATATGTTGCTTTCGCTTTTACCTCTTGCCTGGTTGCCCCAACCGAACCAACCGCCCCAGCAGCGCGGCTGGGCTGCCCGCACGCTGAGCAGCAGGTGGCTGAGGACGGCTGCCATGCTCGCGGGCGCCGTAATCCTCGCCGCCAGCACCACTGCTGCGGCGGCAGCTACGTCTACCCCTTCCGCAAGCGCCCCGGCCCCGGCCCCGGCTAGCGCCGTGATGGTCACGACGCCGACCGGCCTCGTGCGGATGCCGGATGGACGCCTGCTCGCGCCCGAATTCGCGCGCATCGTGAACCGCGGCGAGTTGGTGGTCGCGGTACTCGGCGTCGACCAGCCGCCGTTTTTCGAGCAGCACGAGGGCGTCCTGAGCGGCATCGACATCGACATCGCGAAGGAACTCGCGGCGAAACTCGGCGTCAAGGTGAGCTTCAATCGCGGGGCCAGCACGTTCGACGCGGTCGTGGATCTGCTGGCAAGCGGTCAGGCCGACCTGGCGGTCAGCAAGCTTTCGCGCACGCTGTCGCGCGCCGAGATCATCAGCTTCAGTACGCCCTATATCCGGCTGCACCGCGCGTTGCTTTTGAACCGCGTGAAGTTCGCCCAGTTCGCGCGCGGCCGCGCTGTGCCGGACGTGATCCGCTCCTATGACGGCACGATCGGCGTGGTCATGAATTCGTCGTATTCCGCCTACGTGCAGACCAATTTTCCGCGCGCCCGGGTGACCAGCTATCCAAGCTGGGACGCGTTGCTCAAGGGACTGGACGCCGGCGAGGTCACGGCGGCCTATCGCGACGAGTTCGAAGTCAAGCACGTACTCAAGCGTGACCCGACCGCTTCATTGCGGCTGAGGGTGGTCACGCTGGAGGATCTCGACGACACGATTGCGATCGGCGTCAACGTCAGCGCGCCGGCTTTGCTCGCATATGTGAATCAGTTTCTCGCCGAGCGCAGCACGAAGCTCGATGTGACGACGCTGTTGCAGGCTACAGACAACTAATCAGGGCAACAGGACAGCGACGATGATATCCAACAAGATTTATGCTTTCGCCGTGAACCCGTGGGCGGTGATCGGCAGTCTGGCGCTCGGGGGCGCTTTCGGCCTGCTGGTGCCCGAAGAGGCGCTGCGACTCGGTGTAGTAGGGGACGTGTACGTCAATCTGCTGAAGATGACGACCTTGCCGTTCATGATGTCGGCGGTCATCTTCAGCCTCCAGCGGCTGTTTCGCGACGGCGGCACCTCGCGCCTGCTATTGCGCGTCGTGGTCGTGTTCCTGTGCGCTTCGGCGACCGTCGCGCTGGTCGGTGCGGTGGTGCTGCTCGTGATGCGGCCAGGCGCCAATCTCTCGACTGCCACGATGCACACGTTCGGCCTGATGGTCGGCAACGACTCGGGTTCGAACGAAACCGTGATGAAACTCTACGGCACGGACGTCGCCGTGAAAGGGCTGAGTCTCTTCGATGTGCTCACCAGCCTCGTGCCGAACAACATCTTCGCCGCGCTCGCCAACGGCGACGCACTCAAGACGCTCGTGTTCGCCCTGCTGTTCGGCCTCGCGGTAGGCCGCGTGCCGGAGCGGATCTCGGCGGGCTTGAACCAGGTGCTGGAAACGATCTACCAGGCGTGCCAGAAACTCATGCACTGGCTCGGCTATCCGCTGCCGCTGATCCTCTTCTGCATGAGCGCGGCACAGCTCGGCAAGTCGGGTGTCGGCCCGCTGCACGCGATGCTGCAATTCGTGATCGCGTTCTTCATCGTCTCCGTCGTGCTGCTCGTCTTCGC
>NZ_JBAUSA010001070.1:0-1562 GCF_049581465.1 Caballeronia sp.
GCTGCACAGTGTTCCCGCATGAATCGGGCGCGCGGCTGGACGGACGTCTCGAAATAAACCTGGAACTTGAATCTAGAGCTGCTTCATCAATACGAGCGACTTGCGTTGCCAGTTGTAGAGCCGGCGACGGTCTTCGGGCAGGTCGTCGACCGTCACCTTCACGAAGCCGCGCTTCAGGAACCAGTGCTCGGTACGCGTGGTGAGCACAAAGATATGCGTAAGGCCGCGAGCGCGTGCACGTTGTTCGACGCGCTTCAGCAGGCGTTCGCCATCGCCGGAACCTTGTGCTTCTGCCGCGACCGTCAGGCACGCCATCTCGCCGATACGTTCCTGCACGTACGGATACAGCGCCGCGCAGCCGAACAACACGCCATCGTGCTCGATCACCGAGAAATGGTCGATGTCGCGTTCTATCTGATGCCGACCGCGGCGCACAAGCGTGCCGTCCATTTCCAGCGGCTCGATCAGCGTGAGAATACCGCCGACGTCGTCCGGCGTCGCTTCACGCAGGCTTTCGAGATTCTCATAGGAGATCATCGTGCCGACGCCATCGTGCAGGAACAATTCGAGCAGGATGCTGCCGTCGAGCGCGTAGGGAATGATGTGCGCCCGCGCCACACCACCGCGACAGGCGCGTATGGTGTGCTTCAGGTAAAACGCGGCATCGCCCTGCAATTCGCCGCTTTCGTGCAGCCGATACGCATCGTCAAGCGACATTTCGCGGACCAGTTCGCCGTTTTCATCGACGAGGCCGGGCGTTTCGGTGAGGAAAATGATCTTGTCGGCGCGCAACGCGATCGCGGCCGCCGACGCGACATCTTCCATGGACAAATTGAACGCCTCGCCCGTGGGCGAAAAGCCCAGCGGCGAGAGCAGCACGAGCTTGCTGCTGGTCAGCGAATGACGGATGGAATCGCCGTCGATCTTCCGGACCACGCCCGTGTGCTGGAAATCGACGCCGTCGAGAATCCCGACTGGCCGCGCGGTCACGAAAGTCCCCGACACCACGCTGATGTGCGCGTGCGCCATCGGCGTGTTCGGCAAGCCCTGGCTGATCGCCGCTTCAATGTCGAGGCGCACTTCGCCCGCGGCTTCCTTGGCGGATTCGAGCGCCCGGGCGTCGGTGATGCGAAGGCCGTGCGAAAACTCCGATTCCACGCCATGCAGGTTCAACTGCTCTTCCACTTGCGGTCGCGAACCGTGCACGAGCACGACGTGAATACCCATGGCATGCAGCAGGCCGACGTCCTGGACAAGCGCGTTCAGCCGTCCTTCCTGCACCAGTTCGCCGCCAAACGCGACCACGAAGGTCTTGTTTCGAAACGCGTGAATATAGGGCGCGACTGAACGCATCCAATCGACGAATTGGGCGTGCTGGTCGGGTGCTTCGGGCTCGGGAGAAACCGGCGGAAGCGCGGCGGGGAGGTCGGTTTGGGAATTCATGCGGGGATTATAATGCGCTGCTATGCCGAATGTTTCCAAACGTCCCGCCGATGCGGGCAAGCTCGATCCCCAGGAGCAGCTGAAAAAGCTGCGTGAAGCGCTTCTGCGCGATGCCGCCG
>NZ_JBAUSA010001071.1:0-3203 GCF_049581465.1 Caballeronia sp.
GTTCGCGCCGGCCGAGTTCGATGCTGTCGCGGCGCAGGCCCGCGTGCTGCGCGAATGGTTCAGGGGATTTGTCCACAAACGCAAGGGGCGGCCGCTGGCCGCCAAGGATCTGCGTACACTTGAACCCTTGAATCAGCTGCTCGCACGCGACGATCGATATGGAGAAGTCGTCGCCGATGGCGCGAACGGGGCAACGGCTTTTGAGTTCCTCGATAAGCGCCGCTGGCAGTCGCCCGAGTCACTGCTAATGCCTATCGCACAGGCGTTGGCGAGGCTGGTGTGTGACGAGGACTTCACGCACGTGAAGGCATGCGAAGGTCATCGATGCACGTTGATGTTTGCGGATCACACCCGTGCTCACGCGCGCCGCTGGTGCAGCATGGCGATTTGCGGTAACCGCGCGAAGGTTGCGGCTCACCGGAAGCGGCTCAAAACGTGATGTAGAAGCTGACATGAGGTCCGCAGGACTCCTGCTGTTGTATTGAAGCCTTTCATGGAGGCGTGATATGGATAACATCAAGATGGATCACATCAAGGCGATTGCGTTCGATTTATACGGCACGCTGTATGACGTCCACTCAGTGGTCGCCCGGTGCGATCAGCAATTCCCGGGGCGCGGACGTGAAATCAGCGCCCTTTGGCGACAGAAGCAGCTTGAATACACGTGGCTGCGCAGCCTGATGAACCGCTATGTCCCGTTCGAGCAGGCGACGCAAGACGCATTGCGCTACACCTGCCGTTATCTTCAGCTCCCTCTGGACGACGATGCCTGCAAGGTTCTGTGCGATGCGTACCTGCGCCTGCAGCCGTTTCCCGAAGTGCCCGATACGCTGCGCGAATTGCGCTCGCGCGGACTGAAGCTCGCTGTGTTGTCGAACGGTTCGCCGCATTCGATCGGCGCCGTGGTGGGGCACTCCGGACTTCGCGCCGAGTTCGACCATCTGCTGAGTGTCGACCCGGTGCGCGTGTATAAACCGGACGATCGCGCCTACCTGCTTGCGGAGCAGGCGTTTGGGATGAACCGATCGTCGATCCTGTTCGTGTCGTCGAATGCGTGGGATGCCACGGGGGCACGCTATTTCGGCTTTCCGACATGCTGGATCAATCGTAGCGGCAGCGTCTTCGAAGAAATGGGCCAGACACCGGACTGGCAACTGGGAGGTCTCGACGAGTTGTTGTCGCTTTTTCGTTAGGGGCGCTGCGGCGTCGAAGCAGCGAGGATCGTGGCTCGTTTCCAGGTTCCCCTGTCTACGAGCCTTGAGCTTAGATACCGACCCGCCTTCAGTCAGGCAGGGTCACAACAAACTCATGAATCATGCTCGCGACATCGACCGGGGACTCCAGTGGCGACAAGTGGCCGGTGCCGGGCACTACGCGCAGTGTCGCGTGGGGAATGCGAGTCAGCAGTTCTGCTTCGAGCGTTGCAACGCTATCAATACGGTCCAGTTCTCCGGCGATCACAATAACGGGCACGTCGATCGAGCCTACGACTCCCGTGATGTCTTCCAGGCTGGTACTCGTGGGCCATGCCATCTTCGCCTGCCGGGCGCCACCCAGGCTGTCGCCGATCACCTGTTCCCGGTGCTTCGCACTCAGTGTCTTTGCGCTCAGCATCTGATCTATCGCCATCCCGACCGACTCCCGCGAGTCATACGCGCCCAGCATCGCTTCACGCACCTCCGGAGGTAGGGCGAGAGGCACAGGCGGCGACGGTGCGACGAGCGCAAGCCCGATCAACCCGCGCGGCCGGCGCGACGCCAGCGATTGCGCAATCTTGCCGCCCATTGAGTGGCCCACCAGAACGTATTGCTGGATCTCGAGCGCGGCAATGAGGCCCTGAGCATCATCGGCGAAATCGGCAAGCGCATAGCCGCTCGCTGGTGCATCCGAGTCGCCCCATCCCCGCAGATCAGGTACGACCGTCCGGTACTCGGCGGGCAGCGCGGCAACGACGTCGTCCCATGTACGTGATGACCCACCCCAGTAATGCAGGAAAACCAGAGCAGGCGTACCGCTGCCCTGATCCTTCACATAAAGCTGAATGCCATTCGAGGTTACTTTCATCGCGTGTCTCACCGGTTTTGCGGGACGGCAGGTTGCCGTCCCGCAGACGAACCCATAGTAGATTGCGGACCGGGACGCGATAATCCCCGCCTTGCTATCATCAGCCGATCGCCCTGTTATCGAATAGGCAGAACTGAGCATTAACGCGGTGTACCCGAGCGCGCGGTATGTACCGTCGAAAGTTCGCCGATTTATCGATTATTGGGTCGAGTATTTTAAAGAGGGTCCGCCGTGGGAAACGCGCTAGGCGTTCATTGCACAGGCGAGACTCCAACAGGCCGGCCGCGTGGTGATGCTCAGCCCTTACTGCACATCGCACGCAAGATGAACTCTCCGCCCGTACCCGGACTGATGCGAAATGTCCGCCCGCATGTTCAGCCAATGAGGGTCGCGCCGGAGGTAGCGCACGAATTATCGGCAGGCCTATCCTCGAGATCAGGCCATACCAGCGCCTCGAATTGCTCAGGTGGAACCGGTTGGGAATACAAAAAGCCTTGGGCAAAATCACAACCCACGGCAATGAGAAAATCTCGTTGCTCGGTCGTTTCCACCCCTTCGGCAATGACTTTCAATCCCAGTTTGTGAGCCAGCACGACCATTGCCTCGCAAAGCGCCTGATCGTCGCCATCAACGGCGAGGTTCTGCACGAATGAACGGTCGATCTTGAGGTAGTCGATGTCGAAGCGCTTGAGATAGGCCAGGGATGAGTAACCCGTCCCGAAGTCGTCGATCGAGATCCGAATCCCCGCATCACGGAAGCTCAGCAGTTTCTCTTTGATCTTCGAGTCGGTATGCAGTAACAGCCCCTCGGTTATTTCAATCGCAACACTCTGCCCCGGCATCCCTTCCCGAAGAAGATATTTGGGCCATTGGGTACAAACGAGGTTGTCTTGACGAATCTGCACCGGTGACATGTTGACGCTGATCTGGAACGACGGATGGAACCGGCCGCGCCATTGCCGGGCCTGATGCACGGCCTGCTTGAACACCCAATCGCCAATCGCAACGATGAGCCCCGTGTCCTCGGCCAATGGAATGAAATCCAGCGGGCTGATCATGCCGCGTTCGGGGTGCAGCCAGCGAATCAGTGCCTCAGCTTTGCAGATTTCCCCGGTCGCCAGGTTGACGATGGGTTGGTA
>NZ_JBAUSA010001072.1:0-5610 GCF_049581465.1 Caballeronia sp.
TAACCCATAGCGCACTGAGCGTGGTGGACAATGTCGGCCATTGTCCGCACCTGAGCGCGCCGAGCGCATGCATTGACGCCACCGAAGCGTTCTTACGCGGGTTGGCCCTCTAGCGATGGACAGCGCAAAGAGGCTGCTGCCAGCCCTCAGTGACGTATTCGAACACGCCCCGTGCGGACTGCTTACAACCACGACCACGGGGCTCATCGTCCGCGTGACCGACACGTTTTGCCGATGGACCGGTTTTGCTGCAGACGACCTTGTCGACAAACAACGATTTCAAGATCTGCTGACGGTGGGTGGAAGGATTTTTCACCAGACCCACTGGGCGCCCCTGCTTCAATTGCAGCGCTCGGTTGCCGAAGTGAAAGTGGACATCATGCATCGTGATGGAACGATCGTCCCGATGTTGATCAACGCATGCCGCCGTCGTTATCACGACACGGAATTCGACGCGTTCGCCATCCTGGTGGTCAAGGACCGTCATGCATACGAGCGCGAATTGCTCAAGGCCCGCCAACATGCGGAGCTTGCCCTGGACGCGAAGCGTGTCGCACAACAAGCACTTCAAGTGGCTGACCGGCGAAAGGACGAGTTCCTGGCCACGCTTGCTCACGAGCTTCGCAATCCGTTGGCCCCGATGCGCACCGTCCTTGAGTTGCTGCGGCTCAAGGAGTTCACGGACCCGCAAGTCTTGTGGTCCCGCGACGTCCTTGAACGGCAGGTAGGGCATATAACCCATCTGGTCGACGACCTGCTCGAGGTCTCGCGAATTACCGAAGGCAAACTCGTGTTGCGTCGGGAGCGCCTGAGTCTGGCAACGGCAGTGCAGCTTGCTGTCGAGAGTTCGCGCTCACTCATTGACGCCTCGTCGCACAAGCTCGTCGTCACTCAACCCACGCCCCCTATCTTTGTAGACGCGGACCCGACCCGGCTTTCGCAGATGATTCAGAACCTGCTCAACAATGCGGCCAAGTACACGCCCCCGCGGGGAAATATCTGGCTCAATGCAACGCAAGAGTCCGACCACGTTTTAATTTCAGTGCGTGACTCCGGCATCGGCATCCCGAAAGAGCAATTGCCGACGATCTTCGAGATGTTTTCGCAGCTTGCGCCCGCGCTGGATCGATCACAAGGCGGTTTGGGAATCGGCCTGTCATTGGTTCGTGCCCTCGCGCAACTGCACGGTGGCTCAGTCACAGCCAGCAGCGCCGGCGTTGGGTTGGGCAGCGAATTCGTAATCAAATTTCCTGTGTCAACTAGCGAGAGCGCGCTTGCAACTGAGGCGGTCTTGTCGAGCGTTGCGCAACAAACACAACGTCGTATCCTCGTCATCGACGACAACGAGGATGCCGCTACGAGTCTCGCCATGCTGCTGGAGGCCGAAGGCCACACGGCGTGTACGGCAGGCGATGGCAGCAACGGACTGCGGTTAGCGGCTGAATTCGAGGCTGACGCTGTGATCCTGGATATAGGGCTTCCCGATATCAATGGCTACGAGATCGCACGGCTGTTTCGGCAGACGCCTTTCGGGGCCAACCTGCTGCTCATTGCACTGACTGGATGGGGACAGGAGCAAGATAAACAGGAAGCCAAAGCAGCGGGCTTCGACTTTCATTTCACCAAGCCCGTCGACGTTGGTCGCCTTCTGGACGCGCTGGCTCGACGGACTTAGGACATTACCCGATGCGGCCGCGGCGACGCAGTTGTGCTCCAATCTCCCTGATCCTGGCTTCCCCCGCGCGCAACGTCTCCGGTGACGTATGAACCGAGTAATAGCCAAGCGCCAGATTGTGCGGATGGGGGACCGCGGAACCGAGGACGAACTCCACATCTTCGTCGGCTGTGAATGCCAAAGCGTCTGCGGATTCGTCAAACACGACAAGCTCGTTGGCGATGTGTTCGTCGGCGATCAGTAGGGCGCCGCGTTGAACACTTAGCCAGGCGACGTTATGGCCGGCCGGCGGCGTGTACTGCCACTGTTCGCCAGCCGCAAGCCGCACGAGCAGGTAGTTGATGCCTGCGGGTGCGGGTATCGGACTTTCGACGTTTTCATAGCGGCCCAGGATGACGTGGGCCGGACCGGTCTGAGCGATCTCACTCGCAGATAAATACTGGCTAAGGGGCTCGCCTAGTTCGAGCTCAGGCGGCAGCGCGACCCACAGCTGATAGCCCCTTACCGGTCCATCGCCTCTTGCATGACCATCGTGCCACACCCCTCTCCCCGCATTCATCCACTCGACGCCGCCGGCTGGCATGACCCCTGAGGCGCCCGTCGTGTCTTCATATTCAACTTCACCTTCCAGCAGCACGGTCGTCGTGGCGAGGCCGGAATGGGGATGCATGGCAAACCGCATTCCGGTGTCCACCGAGCTATCGAAATAGTCTAGAAAGACAAAAGGTTTCAGCATCTCGCCAAGGTCGGACGGGCTGACCAGCCGCTTGACGGGACCGTGTTGCCGGCCTGCCGTGCGCGTGATAATGGCGCGGCCGCCCCGCAGCGAAGTGGAACTATGAGCAAGTGTTTTCATATGATGGCCTCGACAAGTCCGTTTTAATAGCCCGCATTCAAAGGCGAAATTCGCAAAGCTACGCGATTGGAGCGCGCGTCCAGGCTGAACGCGCCGGCACCGAACCAGGTGATCTGCAGGAGGCCACCGGCCATCATCACGATCTTGAGGAAGTGAATCATCTGGTTTTGATCGGCGAAGTTGTGGTGAAAGAAAATCGCAGTGACCACGCAAAACACGGCCATCGCCAGCGACACGACGCGTGCCCTGTAGCCCGACATCAGCAGCAGGCCGCCGCCCAACTCGGTCAGCACCGCAACAGCGAACGCGAGCGGCGGCACGGGCAGTCCCATGGCGGCAATATAGCCAACCGTCGCACCATACGCTGCCAGCTTGCCCAGCCCGCTCACGACAAACGGCGCACCGATCAGGATGCGACCCAACAGCGGAAGAAATCTAAAACGTCCCATTGCGATCTCCTGAAATTAATTTGCGCATGTGGATGACGAAAAAGGGAATGATCCGGCGTCCGCCATCGAATTCCACTCAAAGGACTACGAATTGTATAGTTCCGTAGTCCTGGGTAAACGGCTTGGTATCCAACGCGGATTCATCACCCGCTTCACGAGATTTCCGCCCTGTCCAACGATTCTCAACGCCGGTGTGTGAGCAGGCGTGCGCCTCAGTTTCCTGCCATTGCAAATGCGACGCTTGTCACCTGCTCGATCGGCCGAATTCAACGCGGATGTCAAGGCGAAGGCTGACGATGAGGGGAATACTATATTTGCAACGAACTCCAGCATAGATGCTGAATTGGAACGCATTGTTGCTGCGGATAGAACGATGAGGCGGGTTGAAGTCTGCTTATGAACCCAATCTGAAACCTGTGTTGTAAAGTTTTACAGACAATATATTTGTCGACATTAGCGAAATAACCACCCTTTAGCACACTTAACCACACGCAGGCACGATGCTTAATAACCACCACGCATAGCACACGCTTTTTTAATATACAAATGTCCGTGCGATATCGACGATTTGGCGAAAGTAAACACGTGCGAGAGCGGAAAACGTCGAAACGAAACTGACGCACTGGTAAAGTGCCCACGATTTCGTTGCTCCCATAACGTATTCCCTCACTTCGCCACGCCGCAATGCCGATCATGCCAAATCCTGGAGGCGCCCGCGCCTCGATCGAGCGCCGGACGCCGACGCTTCCTGCCGTCGCCGCACTGAGCATGACCTTGCAGGGGTGTACGCTGCGCGGTGCGCCGTCGTATGAAATCGCTGGCGCCTATTTCCCGCTCTGGCTGTTGAGCGCGGTAGTCGGGCTGGTTGGCGCAACCATCGCGTATCGGATCTCCGTTTCCACTGGATGGGCACAGGTCATCCCGGCTCAACTCTTCGTCTGCGTGGCCATCGGTTTGACAATCGCCGTGCTCTTCTGGCTTTCGGGCACCGGACAGCTCGTATGAAAACCGCCGGCAAGCGCCAATCCTCTGTCAGTGGCCGCGTCATCGCGGGCATCATCGTCCTGCTTGGCGTCGCGGCAGCTTGGTATGGCTATGACCGTACGAACCGATTTCCGTCAACGGACGACGCGACGATCGACGCCGACGTCGTGCACGTCGCGTCGCCGGTCGGCGGCCGGATCATCCGGCTAGCGGTGGAAGATAACCAGCGGGTCGCAAAAGGCGACGTCCTTTTCGAGATCGATCCCGTTCCGTATCGTCTCCTGGTCGCGCAAACCCAGGCCGACCTCGAACTGGCCCGCGCGGCGCTCGAAACGCGACGCAAGTCGATTGTGGGCGAGCACGCCAATGCGGTCATCGCCGGCGACCAGACGGGCAAGGCGGCGCACAACTACGAACTGGCATCGCGCACCGTGCAGCGGCTCGCGCCACTCGCGGCAAAGGGCTATGTGCCGGCCCTGCAGCTGGATCAGGCGCAAGTCGCGCAGCACGATGCGGCGTTGTCGCTGAAGCAGGCGCAGGAGCAGAAGCGGGCAGCCGCGCAGACGATCGGCGACGAAGCGGGCGCCGTCGCCACGGTGCATGCGCGCGAAGCTGCACTCGCGCTCGCGCAGCAAGGCCTCGACGACACCATCGTGCGCGCGTCGCAGAATGGCTTCGTCACAGGTCTTTCGGTGTTGGCGGGCGAAACGGTTGCACCGCATCAGTCGATCTTCACGCTCGTCCATGCCGACGAATGGTTCGCCGTCGCCAACTTCCGGGAAGGCGCACTCGCGCGGATCCAGCCGGGTGATTGCGCGACCGTCTATTCCATGATTGACCGGAGCCAGGCAATTCACGGCAAAGTGGTCGGCATCAGCGCGGGCGTGAGCGATTCCGACCGTATCAACCTGCCGCGCACCTTGCCGATCGTCCAGCAGTCCGTGAACTGGGTGCGGGTGGCCCAGCGCTTTCCCGTGCGTGTGCGGCTCGACGAGCCCGCTGCCAGGCTGGTGCGGGTCGGTGCGAGTG
The DNA here is from genome assembly GCF_049581465.1 of Caballeronia sp. Lineage (GTDB taxonomy): Bacteria > Pseudomonadota > Gammaproteobacteria > Burkholderiales > Burkholderiaceae > Caballeronia. Next base: position 4,994 of record NZ_JBAUSA010001072.1, read on the forward strand.
CGATAGTCGAGGTCCGGCATGGCGCAGCCTGCCGGTGATCTTGCCCGGCCGGGCACCGCCGACGTCCTGACGCTGCTTGCGCCCTATCCGGGGCGAGCGGAGATGGCAACCCGCATCGCGTTGATCTGCGCGCTGACGGTGTTCGTGACGAGCGCCTACGGCACGCCGGAAGCAGCGATTTCCGCCTATGTCGTGTTCTTCCTGAACCAGCCTGACCGGGTGCTGAGCGCGATAACCGGCGTGGCAATGGTGGTGCTGGTCACGGTGGTCGTCGGGCTGGTCATGCTGGTCGCCATGTTCGCGCTCGACGACCCGCTCTGGCGGATTACGTGCATCGCGGGGCTGTCGCTCGCGCTGCTGTTCGTGACGTCGGCGAGCAAGCTGCGGCCAGTGGGCGCGATCATCGCGATGATCGTCGGCTTTTCGCTCGACGAACTCGGCGGCGTACCGTTCGGCGAAGCGGCAACTCGGGCCCTGCTCTACGCCTGGGTGATGGTCGCGATTCCGATCGGCATCTCGGTCTGCGTCAACCTGCTAATGGCGCCGTCGCCGCGCAAGCTCGCCGGTCGCGAACTGGCGAAGCGCCTGCGGCTCGCGGTCCGCAGCCTGACCGAGCC
>NZ_JBAUSA010001073.1:0-3233 GCF_049581465.1 Caballeronia sp.
TATGGGTCTACGACTATAGGCTCGTTTTTCCGCTGCGTGCGACTTTTTTGCCCTTGGGAAATTTGGGATGTGCGTGCGTCGAGAGTCGAGTCCTTGCCCCACCCTCGCCGCTAGCAGAACCGCCCTAACCTCTCTCCACACTCACCGCGCCCCGGTCGCTCATCAACTGGCCGAACGCGTCGGCCGTCAAGGGCCTCCCAACCAGGAAGCCCTGAATTTCGTCGCACATCATGTTCTGCAGCTTGTCGAGTTGCGAGGCGGTTTCGACGCCCTCCGCCACGACATCCATATCGAGCGAATGGGCCAGCGCAATGATCGCGGACACGATCGCACTGCCCTCGTCGCCCGGCGCGTCAAGGCCATTAGTGAAATACCGATCTATCTTGAGTTGCTTGACGCGAAAACGTTGCAGATACGCCAGACTGGAATAACCCGTGCCGAAGTCGTCGATGGCGATATCGAAACCATTGCTCTGGAATGCATGGATCATCTCGATCGTCTTGGGCGCGTCCTGCATCGCGACAGTCTCGGTGATTTCGAACATGATCTGCTCGCACGCAACGTTTTCACGGCGCACGATCTCCAGCAATTTTTCCACCAAATCAGCTTGCAACAACTGGCGCGGTGACAGGTTGATCGCCACCTTCACCTTTGGCAGACCAGCCAGCTCCCACGCATGAAGCTGCCTGCAAGCCTCGCGAACCACCCATGCGCCGATCGCGACGATCTGTCCGGAACGTTCCGCGATCGGGATGAAATCCATCGGCGCAAGCGGGCCCAGTGTCGGATGCTTCATACGAAGCAACGCTTCCGCGCCGACCAGATCGCCGCTCTTGCCATTGAACTTGGGCTGGAAATTGAGCGAAAAATAACCGAGTTCCAGTGCGTCGCGCAACGCGTGCTGGATCTGCAAAGTGCGCGTGGCAGCCTCGTTCATGCTTGCCTCGAAGAAACGATACGTGCCGCGTCCGCCGCGTTTCGCTTCGTACATGGCGGCGTCGGCGTTCTTGATCAGCGCTTCCACGTTGTCGCCATCCTGCGGATACAGCGCGATGCCAATACTCGGCACGACCTGCAGCGGTTGCCCGTCGGTCCATACGCCTTTGAGCATCCGTTCGATAACGCTCGCGGCCATGAGGTCCGCGTCTGCGGCGGACTGGATCCCGGTCAACAGCACGACGAACTCGTCGCCCCCGAGCCGCGCAACGGTATCGCCGCCGCGCACGCATTGCAGGAGGCGTTGCGCAAATGCTTTCAGGACTTCGTCGCCGGCGGAGTGGCCAAGCGAGTCGTTGATCATCTTGAAGCCGTCGAGATCAAGAAACAGCACCGCGAATATTCCATTGTTGCGGCGCGCAATCGTCAGCGCATTCTCCATGCGTTCCGTCAGGGTGAGCCGGTTCGGCAAGTCGGTCAGCATGTCGTAAGTGGCCATGCGCAATACCTGGCCGTTCAACTGCGACACCGATCCGGCCAGCATCGAAGCACGTGCGTCAAAGCGCGACAGCATCAGCGTCACGATCAGTATCGCGAAGGTGAACAGCGTGACCGTAGTGGCGAGCCACAGGGAGTTGACACCCTTGGCCGCACCACAGATCGTGCCGAGCGGAAAATGCGCGGCGGCCATGCCGGTGTAATGCATGCCAGTGATCGCGAGCGCCATCACGAGCGCCGCAGCGATCCGCTTCTGTACTATTTTCGCCTGGCCGACGTGGCTCAGGCTACGGGCAATCCACAGCGCCGCAATCGACGCGCCAATCGCAATGGCGATGGACGCCGCGAACACCACGGGATCGTATTCAATGCCCGGCTGCATCCGCATGGCGGCCATGCCGGTGTAATGCATGCTCGCGATACCCAGCCCCATCAGCGTGCCGCCGACCACGAGCCGGCGCGTGGACATGCTTCTACCGGCGATGATGCGCAACGCGAAATACGACACACCGATTGCGATCACGAGCGAGGCGCCCGTAATGACGGCATCGTAGCCAAGCGCAATGGGCAGCGAGAACGCGATCATCCCGACGAAGTGCATCGACCAGATGCCGAGCCCCATGGCGACTGCGCCACCCGCGAGCCAGACGCGACGCACGCGGGTTATCCCAAGGAGGGAAATGCGGGCCGAAATGTCGAGCACCGTGTACGACGCCAGGGCCGCGACGGCTAACGAAAGCGCGACCAGCCAGAGATCGTAAGTGCTGTTCATAGTGATCCGGGAAAAATTTCTTTGTACGTTCTTATCGGCAGTTTGATGCCATTTCTTTAGCGCTGGTCATGCTCGTCAGTCCAAGGCCCGGCGCCGTAAAGCGGTCGCAGCGATCACGTCTCTTGCGTGTCGCGCGTAGAGCGAAAAAGCGAGCGGATCAAGAAGCGTTTTTCGCATGAAGCTAGAATCACCTGGTGGGACGCTTAACTCTCGAAACGTAGACGTAATCAAGCGCCCAAGCGAAGCGCCAGCAGCATCACCGTTTCAGGGTTCGCGCCCGATCCCTCTTCCCTCGGAGAAACATGTCATGAACCTACGAAAATTTGGGGCGACCGGCCTCGACATTTCACCCCTGTGCCTGGGCTGCATGACCTATGGCGTGCCTGAACGCGGTTCGCATCCGTGGACGCTCGATGAAGAGAAAAGCCGTCCTTTGATCAAGCAGGCGCTGGAAGCCGGCATTAATTTCTTCGATACCGCGAACGTCTATTCCGACGGGACATCGGAAGAAATCGTTGGGCGTGCGCTGAAGGATTTTGGGCGGCGCGATGAGCTCGTCATTGCAACCAAGGTGTTCAACCGGATGCGCCCGGGGCCTAACGGCAAGGGTTTATCGCGTAAGGCGATCTTTGCGGAGATCGATAACAGCTTGCGGCGGCTGGGGACGGATTACGTCGACCTTTACCAGATTCATCGATGGGATTACAGCGTGCCGATCGAGGAGACGCTTGAGGCCTTGCATGACGTGGTCAAGGCAGGAAAGGCGTTGCATATCGGCGCGTCGTCCATGTATGCGTGGCAGTTTCATAAGGCGCTCAATGTGTCGCGCCAGCACGGCTGGACGGAATTCGTGAGCATGCAGAATCACGTCAACCTGCTGTATCGGGAGGAGGAGCGCGAGATGCTGCCGCTGTGCGCGGATCAGGCAATCGCGGTGATGCCCTGGAGTCCGCTTGCCCGCGGACGGCTGACGCGCGACTGGAACGAAACCACGGAGCGGCAAGACACTGACCGCTATGGCGATAGC
>NZ_JBAUSA010001074.1:0-1604 GCF_049581465.1 Caballeronia sp.
GATCGAAGGCGCGCTCGATCTCGACTTCGATCTCGCCGACAGCGAGCAGGCCGCCCTCAACCAGGCTGGCATCAATTGCCTGCGCGAACGTCCAGGCTGGGGCTTGCGCGTGTGGGGCGCACGCACGCTGAGCGACCGGCCCGAGATGCGCTATGTGAGCGTCTCGCGGCTTGTTCTCACGGTCAGGCGTGAGCTCGAATACCGCTTGCGCGACCTCGTGTTCGAGCCGAACGACCCGGCGTTGTGGAAGGGCGTTGCCGAACGGCTCACGAGCTATTTCAGCGACTTGTATCGTAACGGGGCGCTGCAGGGCGCGAACGCGAGCGAAGCCTATTTCGTGAAGTGCGATGAGGAAACCAATCCGCGCGAGGCGCGCGAGGCGGGCCTCGTGAGCGCCCTCGCGGGAATCGCGCCGGCGGTGCCGGCGGAGTTCGTCATCGTGCGGATTACGCAGAGCGCGGACGGGGTAAGCGTCGTCGGACCTGACATGCGGATCTAGCGCAGCACAGGAACATCATTCAACGCAGCTGTGGCGGAAAAAGGAGTAAGGAACATGGCAACCGGAGATCGAAGAGACCCTTTTCGCGGCTTCAAGTTTCGCGTGGAGATAGGCGGCATTCAGCGGGCAGGCTTTAGGGAGGTCTCCGGGCTGGATGCGGCCACGGACTCCATCGACTATCGCGAAGGTGACGACAAGACGCTCACGATACACAAGCTTCCCGGCCTGAAGAAGTTCGCGAATCTCACGCTCAAGCGCGGCATCACCAACGATCTCGACTTGTGGAAGTGGCGCAAGCAGGTGATGGATGGAAAGATCAAGGACTCGCGCAAGAACGGCTCGATCATCCTCATGGACGACGAGGGCAACGACGTCGCGCAATGGGATTTCGTGGCCGCCTGGCCGACCAAGTGGACGGGGCCGGGCTTCAACGCTACAGCTAACGAAGTCGCCATCGACACGATCGAGTTGACGCATGAAGGACTGGATCGCACCAAATGAGCCTGCAGACCGAATTCAGCTTCACGCTGCCGCGCGGCTACGTCGATGCCGAGGGTGCCGTGCATCGCGAGGGCATCATGCGCCTCGCGACCGCGAACGACGAAATCGGGCCGATGAAGGACCCGCGCGTGCAAAGCAATCCCGGCTATCTCGCGGTCATTCTGCTAGCGCGCGTGGTGAAGCGCCTGGGCGATCTGCCGCAGGTGAATCCGCGCGTGATCGAGGAACTGTTCGCGGCGGACTTCGCTCATCTGGAAGATCTGTACCGACGCATCAACACGACCGGCCACGACCGGCTGACCGTGGTGTGCCCGGGATGCGAAAAGAAGTTCGAGGTGGAGGTCGACCCTTCGGGGGAGCGATAGGCTACCGTCCCGAACAGCTTTACGAGGAGGTAGCCTACTTGGCCTATCACTTTCACTGGCCCCATGCGCAACTGATGACGCTCGATCATATCGAGCGGCGGCGTTGGGTGAGCGAGGTCGCGAAAATCAACGAGCGGATCAACGAGGGCGTCGAGGGCGCCGAGCGCGATCCGTGGGGGTAGCATCGTGCTGACGAGCCACTTCACCATCGACGAGTTTTTTCTCGCTTTTGCTTACAC
>NZ_JBAUSA010001075.1:0-1875 GCF_049581465.1 Caballeronia sp.
ACACTGAGCGGTGAATTCCGGCATCCCGCAGTTGCCGATAGGGTTCCAAGCCGACTGACCGAGCCGTTTCGACGTAATTGGTCAGCACAGCACTGCGTATTAAATAGGACATATCGCTTTCTCCCACTGTCGCAGAATGTAAAGTGAATGTCGTCAAATGTCAAGTTGCCGTTTGCCAATGGCCGATACTCATGTCCACTGACGCACGACGCATCCAGGCCCGCCTTCGCAAGATGCGAGCGTGCGTCCTGCAATCATTGGCCAACCGTTCTAAACACAGCGCACTGTTCAACCACCAATCAGGAAGGAAATATCATGAATTTACTTGACGGGCATCTCCTGCCAGAAAATCAGCAAAAGCTGGTCATCACCGTAGCTCCTTATGGTCCTCAGTGGCTGCTCAGCGATTTCCCGGAAGACATTCCGCTGACCATGCAAGAACAGATCGACAAGGCTGCGCAATGCTATGAAGCCGGCGCCACCGTGCTGCACCTGCATGTGCGTGAACTCGACGGCAAGGGCTCCAAGCGCCTGTCCAAGTTCAATGAGCTGATCGCCGGCGTACGCAAGGCCGTGCCCGACATGGTCATCCAGGTCGGCGGCTCCATCTCCTTTGCTCCGGAAAATGAAGGCGAGGCCGCCAAATGGCTGAGCGATGACACCCGTCACATGCTGGCTGAACTTGACCCCAAGCCAGATCAAGTGACAGTTGCCGTCAATTCCAACCAATTCAACATTGTTGAAATCATGTCCGAGGCGGACATCGCAGGCACCTCGTTCGAACAGCCCGCCATTTATCATGCCTACCGCGAAATGACCTTTCCTGCGGGGCCGGAATGGGTGGAAGAGCATATCAAGCGGCTCTCGGCCAACGGTATTGGTATCCAATTCCAGATTGGCAATATGGCTTCCTTTATGACCGTTGAGCGCATGATGCGCCGCGGCGTTTGCAATGTTCCGCTAAACCTGACCTGGATTCCGATTGGCGGCGGCGCGGACACGCCGGATCTCTATCACATGGCCCAGTTCGTTCGTGCCGTTCCGGATGGCGCCCTGCTGACGTTCGAAAGCCTGATGCGCAACACTTTGCCGATTAACATGATGGCGATCGCCCAAGGTTTACATGTGCGTTGCGGCAATGAGGACAATCTGTGGGCGCAAGACGGTAAGACCAAATTCGGTTCGGTCGAACAAATTAAACAATTAGTTCGGATCTCGAAAGAATTCGGTCGACCGATCGCCAACGGCAAGGAAGCTAAAGAGCTCTTGAAGATCGGCACGTTTTACAAGAACGCCGATGAGACCCTGGCAGAAAATGGATTTGCACCGAACCGCAAAGCGGCCTAAAGCCGAGATGTACTGTTGACCTGATAAATTGGTTCAAGCAGACGAGATTTCTATCGAGACCTCGTCTGTTCATTCGTTTGCACACTGACAATTTGCGGACTGAATTATCAGGCCTCAGGCGTTCAAGCCGAGGATGATTCGCGGCTTATTGCTTCGTCAGTTTTCTTCAAGTGAGACGTCAATCATGTTCAAGCAAAGCAAAGTTATTATTAGTTGTGCCGTAACAGGGGGTATTCATACGCCCTCAATGTCCCCGCATCTACCTGTGACGCCTGAAGAAATCGCCGAAGCGTCGATCGCGGCAGCAGAAGCTGGCGCGGCCATTATTCATTTGCATGCACGAGATCCAAAAACTGGCAAGCCGGATCAGACACCTGAGGCGTTTGGTAAGTTTTTGCCGCAAATCAAGAAGCATTCCGATGCGGTGCTCAACCTGACCACGGGTGGCTCGCCCTACATGACTGTGCAGGAGCGGATGCTGCCTGCCAAGGTATTCAAGCCTGAAGTAGCCTCGATGAATCTTGGAAC
>NZ_JBAUSA010001076.1:0-1816 GCF_049581465.1 Caballeronia sp.
GAGCTGATCGGCCGTAACGACACACCATGGCCGTTCACGAGCACGTTGATCGGCGTGGGCGTGCTCGCGGGGCTGTGCGCGTGGCTCCATTTGCGGCGCGCGAGCGAGCCGGTGGTCGATCTCGCGGCGCTGCGAATCAAGACATTCGCGGTTGCGATGGGCGGCGGGTCGCTCTTTCGCATATCCATCAGCGCCGTGCCGTTTCTCCTGCCGCTGATGTTCCAGGTCGGTTTCGGCATGAACGCGTTCAAGTCGGGCCTGCTTACGTTGTCCGTCTTTGCCGGCAATTTATCGATGAAACTCGTCACCACGTCCGTCATGCGGCGCTTCGGCTTTCGCCGGGTGCTGGTGGTGAACGGGACGTTGGCCGCGGTGTCGCTCGCCGTGATGAGCTTGATTTCGCCGTCGACGCCACTCCTGGTGGTAGTCGTCGTGCTGTTTGCCAGCGGCCTGTCGCGCTCATTGCAGTTCACTGCACTGAACACGCTCAGTTTCGCCGATGTCCCAAAGCCGCAGATGAGCGGCGCGTCGGCTTTGTCGAGCACGCTGTTCCAACTGACGATGGGTATTGGCGTCGCGCTCGGGGCGATTGCGTTGCGGCTCGCAGAGTCAATGCATCGGCACGGTGCTCGCACCGTGGCACCGGAAGATTTTCAGATCGCGTTCCTGATCGTGGCGCTGGTGGGGCTGCTTGGCGTCGCGGATCTGTTTACGCTGCATAAGGATGCAGGGGCCGAGGTGAGCCGGCATGGGCGGGGGTGACACGGCGCCGGGTACCCGGCTCGACGGCCAGAGAATGTAAAAGCGCTGCCGCAAACAAAAAATCCACTCCGTATATTGCTTCGTCGAGGCCGCCCGATGCCGCAAAGCCGGCCGCTAAAACGGTCCCAGAACCGGCTCAAACCGAGTTGTTTTAAGCCCACGCGCGCATTGGTAGATTTACCAAACCTACCCGTTAGGTTTATGATCGTCTCATGCCCACGATCCTTACACTCAATGGGCTGAAGGTGGTGATCTACCCGGCGGATCACCGCCCGGCGCACATTCATGTGCAAGGCGCAGGATTTGAGATTGTATTTAATCTGAACTGCCCGAACGGCCCCCTTGACCTACGCGAAATCAAAGGGAAAGTTTCGAACGCAACTATCCGCCGCGTCGCGAAACTGATTGAGCCATCCCTGTCCACCACCTTATGCGGAGCCTGGAGAAATATTCATGGCAATTACAGATGAGTCCATCGCGGCGGCGCGCAAGGCGGGGGAGGCGGTCGGGCCGTGTGCAGTAGCGGCGCGCTACCGTCCGTCCATCGACAAAATCGAGGTGGAGTTCGACAACGGCGTGACGCTCGCCGTTCCAGTTTCCCTGATCGAAGGTCTGGGCGGTGCGAGCGATGCAGACCTGAAAGTGATCGAGATTTCCCCGGCAGGCTGGGGTTTGCACTTTCCGAAACTCGACGCGGATGTGTATGTGCCTGCGCTTTTCGAGGGCATCTACGGTTCAAAGGTCTGGATGAAGCACTTGGCGAGCCGCGCCGGTTCCGTGAAGTCGGATGCGAAGGCCGCCTCGTCTCGCGAGAATGGGAAGAAAGGCGGACGCCCGCGCAAGCTGAAGTCCGAAAACGATCCGTCGGCGACGAAGTCCCGAGGTTCGTTAACACAGCGTTCAACGTCTTCCGCGCCAAAGTCGAGCCATGATGGCCCCGGTTGACGTTGATCTATGAAAGCGGGTTGCGTAGCCGCTATATCAACCGAAAAACAAAAAGCCCAACTCGTAAAAGTTGGGCTTTTTGTTTGATTCTTTGGGGTGGCTGATGGGG
>NZ_JBAUSA010001077.1:0-2133 GCF_049581465.1 Caballeronia sp.
GCATTCTGCGGCGATTCACCAGGGCGGGTGTGGGGACGCTCTGACCCAACGCGAGATCCACGTCCTGAAGTTGCTGGCGCTCGGCAAATCCAACGCGGCACTTGCAGAAGCCCTCTTCCTGTCGCAGGCGACGATACGTGCGCATCTGCGCAATATCTCGGGCAAGTTGGGCACAAGCAATCGCACCGAGGCCGTCGCACGAGGGCGCGAGCAGGGACTGATCAGCTAGATGTGGCCGCAATATAGGTAGATTGGACGACGACAACGTTCAACTGCGCGGCCAGAATGTTTTCCTACTGAGGAGACAAATAAATGGAACGCCTGATCTTCGAAGCGGAACACGAAATATTCCGCGAATCCGCTCGTCGCTTTTATCAGCGCGAGGTTGGCCCGCACGGCGAGCAATGGCGCGAGCGCGGCTGTGTGGATCGCGAGGTTTTCCTGAAGGCGGGCGAGCAGGGTTATCTCCTGATGTGGGCAGATGAGGAACATGGCGGCGCGGGGGTCGCGGACTTTCGCTACGAGCAGATCCTGATTGAGGAAAACGCGCGCTACGGCGATTCGGGTTTCTTTCATACGCTGCACTCGCGCCTCGTTGGGCCTTACATCGGCAAGCTGGGCAACGACGAGCAGCGCGCGCGGATTCTGCCGAAGGCAGCCCGTGGCGAAGCGATACTTGCCATTGCCATGACCGAGCCGCAAACGGGTTCGGACCTGGCGGGCATTCGCGCCCGAGCAGAGGAAAAGGGCGACTACTGGTTGCTCAATGGCGCGAAGACCTTCATATCGAACGGCATTCTGGCTGACTACGTCGTGGTGGCTGCGCGAACCTCGCCCGACAACCCGCATGCTATCGGCCTGTTCATTGTGGAGCGCGGTATGCCGGGCTTTGAGCGTGGCCGCAAGTTGAAGAAAATGGGCCTGCACTCGCAGGATACCGCGGAGTTGTTCTTCGACAACGTCAGGGTTCCCAAGGCTAACGTGCTCGGCGATGCCGCGCAGGGCTTTCGCTATCTCACGCGCCATCTGGCGGAGGAGCGCCTGCTGGGCGCGTGCGGTTACCTGGCCTGCGCGCAGGTTGCCTTCGACCTGACGCTCGACTACGTGAAGGAGCGTAAGGCATTTGGGCGGCCGGTCGGCACGTTTCAGAACTCGCGTTTCAAGCTGGCGCAGTTGCGTGCGGAGCTCGACGCGCTGCAGACATTCGTGGACCAGTGCGTGCTGCTGCACAACGCGGGCAAGTTGAGTTCCGAAACGGCTGCTGCGGCCAAGCTGCTCTGCTCGGAGCTGGAGGGGCGCATGACGGATGAAGGCGTGCAGCTGCACGGTGGTGCGGGCTACATGGACGAATACCGGATCAGCCGCATGTACACCGACGCCCGCATCTCGCGCATCTACGCAGGCAGCAGCGAAATCATGAAAGAGATCATTGGGCGCAGCCTCGGTCTGGACGACCGCAAGCTGGGTTGATGGCCACGGTATTGACCGAAGACTTGAGACCTCAAAACCTCACTTGAAAGAATCAGGACGAATTGACATGAGCGGACCACTACAGGGCATTCGGGTATTGGAAATGGTGGGCATCGGGCCGGGACCGTTCTGCGGCATGATGCTCGCGGACATGGGCGCCGATGTCATTCGCGTGGACCGGCCAACGGACAAGCGTTCGGGCCTCGACGGCACGCCGCCTCCGCAAGATTCGCTTCGCTATGACGTCACGGCGCGCGGCAAGCGCACTGTAACAATCGACCTCAAATCAGCTGAAGGTGCAAAGCAGGTACTGGCGCTCGTCGAGCAGGCCGACGTGCTGATCGAGGGATTTCGACCTGGCGTGATGGAGCGCCTCGGTCTTGGCCCGCAAGCGTGCCTGCAAAGCAATCCGAAGCTTGTCTACGGCCGCATGACTGGCTGGGGACAGTCGGGCCCGCTCGCGCAGGCAGCCGGTCATGACATCAACTACATCTCGATCAGCGGTATGTTCGGTGCGATGGGCCGCGCGGAAGAAGCGCCGCCGCCGCCGCTCAACCTGGTCGGCGACCTTGGCGGTGGCGCGATGATGCTTGCGTTCGGCGTAGCGTGCGCGCTCGTTGAGGCGCGCAACAGCGGCAAGGGACAAGTGATCGACGCCGCGAT
>NZ_JBAUSA010001078.1:0-7172 GCF_049581465.1 Caballeronia sp.
GTCTCGCCGTTGCGCTGGTGGTGGTGCTGGCCGCGATCCAGTTCCTGATCGCCAACGATCTCGCTGTCAGCCGCACATTCTTCTTGTTGCCGCTGATGTCCGAGACGCTGCCGCTTATCTTGAAGGCGTTCTGGACCAACATTCATATCTTCGTGGTGGCCGAAATCCTGGTGCTGATCGTCGGGCTGGCGTTCGCCGTCGCGCGGATGGCGCCAGGCCCTGCGGGTCGCCCCATCCGTGCGCTCGCGGTCACCTACATCGACGTGTTCCGCGGTTTGCCCGCCGTCATCACGATCTACCTGGTGGGCTTTGGCATCTCGCTGACGGGCCTGCCGGTGCTGAAGGACCTCTCGCCCGAAACCTTCGCGATCATCGCATTGACGCTGACTTCAAGTGCCTATGTCGCCGAAGTCTATCGGGCCGGTATCGACAGCATCCACTGGAGCCAGACTGCCGCTTCCCGGTCGCTCGGTCTGTCGTATGGACAGACCCTGCGTTTCGTCGTGATCCCGCAAGCAGTGCGCCGCATGATCCCGCCTCTGCTGAACCAGTTCATCAGCCTGCAGAAGGATACGGCGCTGGTGAACATCATCGGCTCGATGGATGCGTTCAACCAGGCCAAGATCATCGCCAGTAATCACTTCAACCTGTCGGCGGTGAGCACCGTGGCGTTCATCTTCATCATCATTACCATTCCGCAGACCCGGCTGGTCGATCGGCTGATCGAACGCCGCCGGCTCGCCAGCGGCATGTGAGGCGCCCATGCCGCTCATCGAAATCCGCAATATACGCAAACGCTACGGCGAGCATACTGTGCTCGATGGCCTGCAACTCGACGTCGACGAACATCAGGTGGTGTGCCTTATCGGACCGTCAGGTTGCGGCAAGTCCACGCTGTTGCGCTGCATTAATGGGCTTGAGCAGATCGATGGCGGCGAGATCCTGATTCACGGCGACCGGATGACCGGTGTCGGAGTCGACGTCGACGCGCTGCGCCGTGATATCGGCATAGTCTTCCAGAGCTTCAACCTATTCCCGCATATGACGGTGCTGCAAAACGGTACCCTGGCGCCGATCCGCGTGCTGGGGACCGACCGGGCAGAGGCGGAGGCCAACGCGCTGGCGCTGCTCAAGCGGATCGGGCTGGAACACAAGGCGAATGCCTTTCCCGACCGGCTCTCCGGCGGTCAGCAGCAACGCGTCGCCATTGTCCGCGCGCTGGCCATGGGGCCGATCGTGATGCTGCTCGATGAAATTACCTCGGCGCTCGACCCCGAACTGGTGTCCGAAGTCCTGCGCATGGTGCGCGACCTTGCCGCCGAAGGCATGACAATGTTGCTTGCCACGCATGAGATGGCGTTTGCTCGCGACGTCGCGAGCAAAGTCTGCTTCCTGTATGAGGGTCGCGTGCACGAGGAGGGACCGCCGAAGCAGATCTTCGATGCCCCGCAAAACGAACGCACGCGGGCATTTTTGCAGCGGATCATTGAAGCTGGGCGGCTGTAGTAAAGCTTGAAGCGGCGCTTGAAACACGGGAGACAAGGCATGAAGATTCAACCGCTGGTCGGCGCGCTGGGCGCCGAAATCCTCGACATTGATCTGTCGGTGGCGTTGCCCCCGGATACGCTTGCAGCGGTACGTGGCGCGCTGTTCGACTATCAGGTGATCGTGTTTCGCGAGCAACGGCTCTCGCTTGAGCAGCACAAGAACTTCGCGCGGCAATTCGGGCCGCTGCACGTGCATCCCTACATCATGGCGAGGCCGCTCGACGGGCATCCGGAAGTGCTGCGCGTCGTCAAGGAAAAAGAAGACCGGCGCGTGTTCGGCGAGAAGTGGCACTCCGACGTGACCTTTCTCGAACGGCCGGTGCTCGGTTCGGTTTTGTACGCGATCGAGACGCCTCAGAAGGGCGGCGACACCCTGTTCGCCAACATGTACATGGCCTATGAGAGGCTTTCCGATGGCATGAAGGCAATGCTCGAACCTTTGGTCGCGATACACGAGACCCTGGTGCCGGAAGTCGACCCGACGACTGGTTTGCCATTCGAGCCGTTGCGGCTGGTCAATGCGCAGGGTGAGCATCCTGTGCTGGTCGTGCATCCGGAAACCGGGCGCAAGCTGCTGTATGTGAATTCGACCTACACGACGCAATTCAAGGGCATGACGGTGGAGGAGAGCCGGCCCCTGCTCGAGTACTTGTTCCGGCATGCGACGCAGGCCGAGTTCACCTGCCGCGTGCGCTGGGCGCCGGGCACCGTGACGTTCTGGGATAACCGCAGCACCCAGCATCTGCCGATCAACGACTACTACGGCGAACGGCGCGAAATGCATCGCGTGACGGTTGAGACTTGAGCCTGGCAGCGTGCGGGAAGTCCGATAACCTGTGACCGGGCAAATCGAAGTTCAATTCCCACCCCATCGCCTTGGCCGTCTTGTCGGCGAATGCGTAGAGCTTCTCTCCCGTCAGCTTCTCTTTAGACCAGATGGCGCGGACTTCATGGAAAAGGCGCTCGGCGTCACGGGCGCAACGCTCATATTCCGCGTGCTGGCCCACGACGAACGACTTGCCGCCGTCGCCTTCCCACGCTTCGACGCGCGGTGCGATGTCGAGGAAGAAAATATCGTTCTCTTTTAATGCCACGCCTGCAACAGAGGCCACTTTCATGGGCTTCATCGTGTTGCTGCCAAAGCGCACCCGCGTCGGGTGCCAGCTCAGCGCCAGTCCTGAATCGAACATCACCTGCTTGGCCATTTGAACCGCATCTTCTTCGATCATGCCGGGAGCCAATCGCGCGGCGATGTCGCGAATCGCTTCGCGCGTCTTCTGGCGAGCCAGCAACATACCATCAACCGAAAATGCAGGTCCGACCCGTTCCGCCGGGTTAGTAACAGCGATGTCCATCAGTCTTTTCTCCAGAGTATGTCGCTTGTGGGGGTAACTGTTTGACGACGTGAAGCCCGATATGAGGATTTATCGGGAAGAGATTTTCGGCCCGGTCCTGTCGGTTGTGCGCGTGCCCGATCTTGCGAGCGCGATCGCACTCGTTGCGCCTGACCTGTATTGGACCTGTGCGGGCCTGCCGCATGGGGAGCGGGCGCGGACATTCCCCCCAAAGTGAGGGGGTGGCAGCGCGGCCGCGCTCCTCTACCCTTGCTTTCGGCGGAGTGCATCGCGGCGCAGCCTGCAGTTGGAGGGCTCGCGGCGCGGCGGACCCGCGCAGGCGCAGCATGCAATTCCGTGTGTTGATGATTTTGGGGAAGTAAATGGGCACCTTAGACAGGTCGTTACACGTTCAGGTCGAGAAGTGGTTGGGTTCCGTATCATCCTTGCAAACCCGCGTGACGCGGTTCAGCCGCTCCAGGCAAAACCCATGGCGTTGCGTGCGCGTGGAAGCGCTGCGCGCGTCCGGCACGCTCTCAATTGTCTTCTTTCGCCATGACGACGGCTCGTGGTGCGTCTTCCCACCGCAGGGCAGACGACTGACGATGAATGTCGCGCAAGGCATCGTTTCGTAAGTGGGGCGCTGGACTCGGCGCGCAGTCGTCGTCGATGGCGGCGTCCACGGCGCATGCCATGCGTGCCGCCTGAACTGCGCCCCTCACCACCCGCAATCCGCTATCTGCCCTCGATGGTTCACTTCGCGGGTCGCGAGGGGCGTAAAACGCGAAGTATTCGCTATAAAAATGGAGACCTAGTTCTGTGAGTATCTCGACAATCGCGAAGGATGATTTCGCTCCCACGCGCGAATCAATGGAGTACGACGTGGTGATCGTCGGCGGCGGTCCGGCCGGCCTGTCCGCGGCGATCCGCCTGAAGCAGCTGGCGCAGGACAAAGGCGTCGAAATGGGCGTGTGCGTACTGGAAAAAGGCTCAGAGATCGGGGCGCACATCCTCTCCGGCGCGGTCATGGACCCCCGCGCGCTGAACGAACTGATCCCCGACTGGAAGGAAAAAGGCGCGCCGCTCAATGTCGACGTGACTGAAGACCGCTTCCTGTTCCTGTCGGAGACCGGTTCGAAGAGCGTGCCGACCTGGGCGCTGCCGAATAACTTCAAGAATCACGGCAACTATGTGATCAGTCTGGCCAACGTGACGCGCTGGCTGGGCCAGCAGGCCGAGGCGCTGGGCGTGGAGATCTTTCCGGGCTTTCCGGCCGCCGAGATCCTGTATAACGATGACGGCTCAGTGAAGGGCGTGGCCACCGGCAATCTGGGCATTGGCAAGGACGGCCGGCCCACCGAGAACTTCCAGCTCGGCATGGAACTACACGCGAAGTACACGCTGTTCTGCGAAGGCGCGCGCGGACATCTGGGCCGCCAACTCAATGACAGGTTCAAGCTGCGCGACGGCGTCGATCCGCAGGTCTATGGCATCGGCATCAAGGAACTGTGGGAAGTCGATCCGGCGAAGCACAAGCCGGGTCTGGTGATCCACACGGCCGGCTGGCCGCTCGACACCGACACCTACGGTGGTTCGTTCCTCTATCACCTGGACAACAATCAGGTGATGGTCGGTTTCGTGGTGGGCCTTGGCTATTCGAACCCGTACCTGTCACCGTTCGAGGAATTCCAGCGCTACAAGACCCATCCGTCGATCCGCGCCTTCCTTGAGGGCGGCAAGCGCGTGTCGTACGGCGCGCGGGCGATTACCGCTGGTGGGCTGATGTCGCTGCCGAAGCTGGTGTTCCCGGGCGGCGCGCTGGTGGGCGACGATGCGGGCTTCCTGAACGCTTCACGCATCAAGGGTTCGCATGCCGCGATCAAAACCGGCATGCTGGCCGCAGACGCTGCGTTCGAAGCGGTCCAGGCAGGACGTCAGGCGGATGTGCTCGACGCCTATCCGGAAGCGTTCAAGACCTCGTGGCTGCACAGCGAGCTCTACCGTGCGCGCAACTTCAAGCAGTGGATGAGCAAGGGCCTGTACCTGGGCACGCTGATGGTGGGCATCGAGCAGAAGCTGCTGGGCGGCAATGTGCCATGGACGCTGCATCACCAGCACTGGGATCACGAGATGCTCAAACCGGCTTCACAGTGCAAGCCGATCGTGTATCCGAAGCCGGATGGCAAGCTGACGTTCGACCGGCTCTCTTCGGTGTTCATCTCGAACACCAATCACGAAGAGAACCAGCCGGCGCATCTGACGCTGAAAGACCCGACGGTGCCGGTGAACGTGAACCTGAACACCTATGCGGGACCGGAATCGAGGTATTGCCCCGCAGCCGTGTATGAGTTCGTGAAGAACGATGATGGCAGCGAGCGGCTGGTGATCAACGCGCAGAACTGCGTGCACTGCAAGACCTGCGACATCAAGGACCCGACGCAGAATATCGTGTGGGTCACGCCTGAAGGCGGCGGCGGGCCCAACTATCCAAACATGTGATCGGCCTCGCCGGTAGTTAGCACACGTCCGGCGTCAAAACATCCGCCCAGTTATCATCGGTTCCGGGAGTGCAGCGACATGCCAGCAGTTTCTCATCCGGCATTGCACTGATCGCCTCGCTCGGATACGCCTCGCGGTCGTCGCCCCAGTAGTCGACGGCGTATCGTTCGCGGGCACGATTCGTGAACTGAATGCCGTGGTTGGTCAGTACCGTGCATCCATTCAAGCGCTTACACTCGCTGTCGCGCCTCAATTTTTTGTGCGGGTAACCTTAGTGATTCGGGTACCACGGCACCCTCGATGCTATGCATACAATGACAGAAAAAGGGCGACACGCGTGCGCGGCTACGCGAACTTCGTCGCCATGCACACTACGCTTTTCCTGAACACCTCGGGCAAGGCCGACTTCGCTCCCATCAATCCGCATGCCGCGTAACCGATGGCAATTTCGCCGGTTTCAGAACTGTTCAGGAACGCGTGCTTATAGGGCCGACGTGAGCTCAGGCACAGCGGCGAAGAGATCGCCTACCAGACCGTAATCTGCGACGCTGAAGATCGGTGCTTCGGGATCCTTGTTGATCGCGACGATCACCTTCGAGTCCTTCATCCCCGCCAGATGCTGGATCGCACCCGAGATGCCAACTGCAAGATACAGTTGCGGCGCGACGATCTTGCCTGTCTGACCCACCTGGTAGTCGTTTGGCACGAAGCCCGCGTCCACCGCCGCGCGCGAGGCGCCCAAGGCCGCACCCAGCTTGTCCGCCAGCGGCTCGAGCACCTTCATGTAGTTCTCGCCGCTGCCCAGGCCCCGGCCGCCCGAGACGATGATCGATGCACTCGTCAGCTCCGGACGGTCCAGCTTGGTCACCTCACGGCTTACGAACTGCGAGATGCCCGCGTCGGCTGCGGCTTCGATATTCTCCACCGTGGCGCTACCGCCTTCTGCTGCGACCGGGTCGAAGCCGGTCGTACGGACCGTGATCACTTTGATCGGGTCAGCCGATTGCACCGTCGCGATTGCGTTGCCTGCGTAGATCGGACGCTCAAACGTGTCGGCGCTATCCACCGCCGTGATATCGCTGATCTGCGCGACATCCAGCCTGGCCGCAATACGTGGCGTGATGTTCTTGCCGTAAGCCGTCGCCGGCGCGAGGATGTGCGAGTAGTGCTTCGCCACGTTCAGCACCGTCGCCTCGACGTTTTCCGCCAGTCCCGCCTCGAGCTGCGGTGCGTCAGCCAGTAGTACCTTGCTTACACCTGCAATCTTCGCAGCTGCCTCGGCCGCGCCCTGCGCGTTGTGGCCCGCGACCAGCACGTGGATGTCGCCACAACCAAGCGTGGCAAGTACGGCTCCCGCCGCCACCGTGTTGAGCGTGACGGCTTTCACCGAAGTATTGTCATGTTCTGCAATTATCAGAATCGTCATTTTTTTGATCTCCCAGTAGCTCTCAAATCACCTTGGCTTCAGTCTTCAGCTTCTCGACCAGCATCTTCACATCGGCGACCTTCACGCCAGCGCTGCGCTTCGGCGGCTCGACCACCTTAAGCGTCTTTAGACGCGGCGTGACGTCCACACCAAGGTCCTCGGGATTAAGGGTTTCCAGCGACTTCTTCTTCGCCTTCATGATGTTGGGCAGCGTCACGTAGCGCGGCTCATTGAGGCGAAGGTCCGTCGTAATCACGGCCGGAAGCGTCAGCGAGAGTGTTTCCGCGCCGCCGTCCACTTCACGGGCTACCGTCGCCTTGCCGTCGGCGATCGTCACATGCGAGGCGAAGGTCGCCTGCGGCAGGC
>NZ_JBAUSA010001079.1:0-1807 GCF_049581465.1 Caballeronia sp.
GGCCAGCTCGAAGACCGGAGCGCGCAACACGCGCGCCTGACCGACAAGCTCGGCACCGAAAAGCGTGCCGTCGATGAAATCCTCGCGTGGCGCCGCAAGATTGCGCGTCATCTGGCCGCGCAGGAGCAGGCAGTCGAAGGCGAGGACGGCGAAACGCTGCGGGCCAATCTCGGCCGTCTCGAGAAAGGCCTGGAAGCGGTGCAGAGCGACGAACCGATGGTGCCCGTCTGCGTCGATTCGGGGATGGTCGCGAAGGTGATTTCCGGCTGGACCGGCATACCGGTGGGCAGCATGCTCGCCGACGAATTGCACACGGTCCTCTATCTGCAGGACAAGCTCGCCGAACGTGTGGTCGGCCAGAATGAGGCACTCGATGCGATTGCCCGCCGCGTGCGCACGTTCCGCGCCGATCTCGACGATCCGGGCAAGCCGGTCGGCGTGTTCCTGCTGGTCGGCCCGAGCGGCGTCGGCAAGACGGAGACGGCCGCGGCGCTTGCCGACATGCTGTACGGCGGCGAGCGCAACATGATTACCGTGAACATGTCCGAGTTCCAGGAGGCGCATAGCGTCTCGGGCCTCAAAGGTGCGCCACCGGGCTATGTCGGCTACGGCCGGGGCGGCGTGCTGACCGAGGCGGTGCGGCGCCGTCCGTACAGCGTCGTGCTCCTCGACGAAATGGAAAAGGCCCACCCCGATGTCCTCGAATTGTTTTTCCAGGTGTTCGACAAGGGGGTGATGGAAGACGGTGAAGGGGTGCCGATCGACTTCAGGAACACGCTCATCCTGCTGACGTCGAACGCCGCGCAGGACGTCATCACGGACGCTTGCGTGGGAGGCCGCCGCCCGCCGCCCGAGGCGCTGATCGAGCGTCTGCGGCCCGCGCTGCTCAGGCAGTTCAGTCCGGCGTTTCTCGGGCGCATGGTGCTGGTGCCGTACTACCCCCTTGGCGACGCGCAGATTACGTCGATCGTGAACCTGAAGCTTGCGCGACTCGCGGAACGCTTCGAGCGCAATCATCATGCACGCTTGACGTGGAACGACGAGTTCGCGCAGGTCATCACCGAGCGCTGCAAGGAAGTGGACAGCGGCGCACGCAATGTCGATCACATCCTCACCCATTCGGTGTTGCCTGAACTTGCGCGTGAGGTGCTCGAACGTATTTCGGTAGCCGAACCGTTCGGTGGCGTGCACCTCGCGTTCACGGCGGCTGGTGGGATCGCTTTGCGCTTCGCGCCGCGTGAGGACGCCTGACGTGATCGATGTGACCACAACCCAGGTTGGCTGCCTGCTGTCGGTCAGCACGCCGTTCGGCGCCGATGTGCTGCTGCTCGAAGGCTTCGGCGGCCGCGAGGCGATGTCCGAACCGTTCCGCTTCCACCTGCGCATGCGCTCGTCGAACACGGGGCTCGACCCGCAGACGATCGTCGGCAAGAGCGTGACTGTGACGCTGCAGGCGCCATTGGGGCCGAGTCGCTTTTTCAATGGCATCGTCCTGCGCTTTGCCCAGGTTGGCGCCAATGCGCAGGGCGGCTTCTATTCGGCTGAACTGGCACCGCGCCTGTCGCTGCTCGCGCTCGGCAGCAACCGCGCGATCTACCAGAACCAGAGCGCGCTCGATATCGTTGAGCAATTGCTGTCGAACGCCGGTGTGGCGGTCGAGTTGCGCGTGACCGGTACTTACGCGGTGCGCGAATACTGCGTGCAGTACGACGAGAGCGCGTTGCAGTTCATCTCACGGCTGATGGAAGAAGAGGGCATCTTTTACTTTTTCACATTCGCCGACGGCGTGCACACCATGGTGCTCGCG
>NZ_JBAUSA010001080.1:0-3711 GCF_049581465.1 Caballeronia sp.
GTGTTGAACCCGCGTCTGAATCGATCGCCTGTGGCCCAGCCTGTTCAGTTCTGCATCGACGAGACCAGGGCCCTGACGGCGACTGGATACGTGGATATGACCGAACCTGAGGTAGTCATCGATCGTCAGCTTCTTCTTGGCATACGGATGGTCCTGACGCAGCATGCATGCGTACCGGTCGCGGCCCAGCGGCTCCTGCTCGAGGTAGGGGTCGTCGATCAGCGGCGCATCGATCGCAAGATTGACCGCACCGCTGGCCAGCGCTTCGGGAACCTCTCTACGCGTCGTGAAGTAGCTCTCGATGCGGATGCCGGGCGCCAGTCGCTGCAGCACCTCCTCCAGTGCGGGAAGAAGGAGCGCCTCGGTCAGGTCGGTCATGCTGAGCCGGAACGTACGCTCAGACGAGGCAGGGTCAAAGCGCGCCTCGACGTGAGTACTCGAGTCAAGCAACTGCAGCGCCTCACGTACCCGGCTGATGATGTTTTCCGAGACCGGAGTCGGTATCATGCCGGCCGACGTACTGACAAAGAGCGGGTCGTCGAATGCGTTGCGCATCCGTGCCAGGGCATTGCTGACGGCAGGCTGAGTGATGAACAGCATCTCCGCAGCACGCGTCAGGTTGCGCGTTCTGTAGACGGCTTCGAAGACCACGAAGAGATTCAGATCAACCTTGGACAGACGCATTTTCGTTATTCCCCGACGCCACTCGAACTGGTTTTTCTACTCCTCTGGTTCACGCGCACGCAGCGGGGTAAAGCGCCGACCTGCGTGGTATCACGGAGCAATTCCGGCGAGTCTACTCCTGCCCGTGCGCGTGTCGAACACGCCACCTTGATTGGACGTCGATGGGCGACATGCCAAACAAATAACAGATCAGCACCGACAGCAGCGTACGCAGCGAGAAGCGGGCGTAGCGCGGATTCGCGAAGATGTCGGGTTCGAGCATCACGGAGGGCGCCGCCGGTTTTTTCGGTTCGGCCGGTAGCTTACGTCCGATGATTCATTCAACACTACTCCACCCTCCAACGAATCAGATAAGAAAAGCATTTATTGTTCGTTGTCCATTGTGTGTCCTGTCCGATAAATTCCAATGCTTCTGGCCCCATACACCCTGCGCTGCTCCGGGCTAACTTTTGTATGTCAAAGCATCCATATGTCTGCAACGTGACTACGGCCGTCTAATGAAAATCCCCGTTTAGCCCCGATCCCGAACGGATCGCCTTGGAGCCGTTGATGACCGCCCAAGCGTCAGACATTGCGTTCGCCGATAGCGCTCGCGTTACGCGTCTAATTACGCCTCGCTCCTTTTCGCCCGCGCACGTCATTGCATCGGACGATGAAGCGCTTCGCATGGCGCATCAGCTCGCCGAGCGCTTCGCACCCCATGCCGCACGGCGCGATAGCGACCGCATATTGCCCCATGAAGAGCTCAATGCCTGTTCAGATTCCGGACTATGGGCCATGACCATACCCGCAGCCTATGGCGGCGCACAGGTCTCCTACGCCACGGTCGGACGCGTGTTTGCGATCCTCGCCGCAGCCGACCCTTCCATCGCGCAAATCCAGCAGAACCATAACAGCGCGGTGTTCTGGCTCTGGAAAACCGGCACCGAGCCACAGCGTGCCTTCTTTCTCGGCGAGATTCTGCGTGGCGCGCGCTTTGGCAACGCCAACGTCGATGCCGGAGGCCGGCTGCCGACAGGTTCTGCGATGGTCATCGCACCGGACGGCGACGGCTTCCGTTTGTCCGGCACCAAGCTCTATTCGACCGGCGCGCTCTTTGCAGACTATGTGTCGACGATCGGCCAGGACGCACAGGGACGCCGTATCGTCGCCGTGGTACCCGCGGACCATCCAGGCATGAAGATTCTCGACGACTGGCAGAGTTTCGGCCAGAAAACCACGGTAAGCGGAACAGTCGTCTTCGACGATGTATGGGTGCCCGCGCTCAACGTACTGCCAATCCACCGTAGCTACTCGGAATGGCCGCAAAACGCGATCTCACAGATCAGCCATGTCGGTATTGATGCGGGCATCGCACGCGCCGCCATCGACGCGACGATCGCATTCATACGCGAGCGGGATGCGGCTTCCGCGTCCACGGCAATAACGCGCATTGGCGCCGACCCTTATGTGATCTTCCAGCTTGGCGAGTTGAAGACAAAACTGCACGCCGCCGAAGCGATGATGGATCGCGCGGGTCGCGAAATCGACCGCTGTCTCGCCGCTCCAGGGCAAGACACGATCGCCGACGCTTCAATCGCCGTAGCGGAAGCCAAGGCATTGACGACGGAAATCGCCATCGAAGCCAGCAACAAGCTGTTCGACCTGGCAGGCACACGCTCGACGCATCCATCGTTCAATCTCGACCGGCACTGGCGTAACGCACGCGTTCACACGTTGCATGATCCGGTCCGCTGGAAATACGCGGCCGTTGGCAATTTCTATCTCAACGGCGTGCGGCCACCGGAGACCGGACAGACGTAAAGCCTCACGCAACCCTCCACCGAAAGCGTAATCGCACAGCGCGAATTGCCATCTTATTCACTGCTCAGGAAATATCCGCATGCCGGGACGTCGTCAATTTCTCGCCGCTGGCGCCGCAGCGCTGGCGGGTTCGACCTTCATCACACCCATCACGAAAGCATTCGCGGCGACGCCCGGCACGATCACGCTCGGCTTCCAGAAGACCGGTATACCTCTCGTAGCAAGGCAGTTGAAGGTGTTCGAGAAACGCTTCGAGCCGCGTGGCATACAGGTTGAATGGGTCGAGTTTCCGTCAGGACTGACTTTGCTTCAGGCGCTCGACCTCGGTGAGATTTCACTCGGGAACTCCGGCAATGTCGGCTGTATTTTCCTGCAAGCGGCAGGCGGCCATATCGACTACATTGCCGCGCTACCCTCGGGGCCAAAAAGCGAAGGAGTCCTCGTCAGGGCGGATTCCGGTATACGCAAAATCGCTGACCTTCGCGGCAAGAAAGTGGGGTATGCGAAAGGTTCCAGCTCCCATGACCTGATCGCGGCGGCCCTGGAAAAATCCGGTGTGAAATTGTCCGAGATCGAAACCATTTCGCTTGGCGCCGCGGACGAAGCATTCGCCTACGACGGCGGCAATATCGATGCGTGGGTTATCTGGGATCCGTACTTTACGATCGCACAAACAAATACCCCCTCGCGGGTTCTCGCCTATACCGGCGACATAGAACCGAGCTCCGGGTTCCTGCTGGCGAACAGTGCCTTTGCCAGCGCACATCCGGATCTGGTCCGCGAGTATATCGACGGTTCGAAGCAGGCCGGCGAATGGGCGAAGTCTCATCCTGCGGAAGTCACCGCGGCACTCTCGGCCGCCACCGGCATCCCGCCCGACGTCATGGCGGCAGTCAATCAGAACGCCAGTTTCGACGTGACAACACTGAACGCGCCGCTGCTCGATCCGCAGCAGAACACAGCGGACCGTCTTTTCGCGCTCGGCCTCATTCCAAAGAAGGTCCATGTGCGCGACATTGTCTGGAAAGCTCAAACCTGATACGCGGGTGACAGAGGCAATACCGCCCATCGAACGTGTGCCCTTCATGTCAAATGTCATACGGCAAGGACAATCACTGTGACTAACCCTATTCTCGCCACTCAACCTCAGGCGTCGACGACCTCCGCTGAAGATACGCGCACCGCCACGCCGTTCGTTCCGGTTCATTCGCCGACCGCATTCGC
>NZ_JBAUSA010001081.1:0-22239 GCF_049581465.1 Caballeronia sp.
GAGCATGGAAGTGCCCAGTGGCGCTGGGATCTAGATGCTATTCATACTAAGGGCTATACCGACAATGTCGTGGACCTGATGGTCGCGAAGCTCAACAGGCTTCCGGTTGCGACCCAAAGAGCACTCCAACAGCTTGCCTGCATTGGAAACAGCGCCGAAGCCGCAACACTTTCTGCTGTTCTTGAAAGGTCCGAACAAGAGACCGAAACGGAACTGCGGGAAGCTCTCTACCTGGAGCTGATTGTCCGCGCGGACGAGTCCTATCGGTTTGTGCATGACCGCATACAGGAAGCGGCCTATTCCCTTCTTGCGCACGAGGCGCGCGCCGAGGCTCATCTACGAATTGGGAGACGGCTCAACGCCCACAGTCGGCCCGAAAGGCGTGAGGAGACAATATTCGAGATCGTCAACCAGTTTAACCGCGGAGCCGAACTCATCACTTCGGAAAATGAGCGCTTCCAGTTGGCCGAACTCAACCTTGTCGCCAGCAAGCGAGCTAAGGCTTCTACTGCCTACGCCTCAGCCCTTCATTATTCCATCGCTGGCGCAGCACTTTTGACGAATGACTGTTGGGCGAGCCACCACGATCTTGTCTTCCAGATGGAATTGCAGAAGGCCGAATGCGAGTTCCTGACTGGGGCGGTAGCCATCGCTGCAGAGCGTTTGGAAATACTTCGATCGCGCGCCGCAGGCACCATCGAATCGGCGTCCGCCACATGCTTGGGCATGGATATTTATATGACGCTCGGTCAGGTCGACCTCGCAGTCTCCATTTGCCTCGACTACATGCGCCGTGTCGGCATTGACTGGCCACTTCATCCTACAGAGGAACAAGTACGAGGCGAATACGAGCGAATCTGGCCACAACTCGGGAGTCGCCTGATCGAGGAGATTATTGACTTCCCCCTGATGAGCGACCTTGCGTCTATCGCGACTCTGGATGTTCTGACAAAGGTGTCGATTCCCGCATGGTTCGCGGATAGGAATCTTTATGCCCTGGTCATTTGCCGAGCCGTTAGTCTCAGCATCAAGCAGGGTAACAACGACGGCTCGTGCAGGAGCTACGTTGACTTTAGCATCATAGCGGGGCATAGGTTCGGTGATTACAAGAGTGCATTTCGATTTGCTCAGCTCGGCTACGACCTGATTGAAAGGCGTGGCTTGAAACGCTTCCAGGCGGCTACGTGTCAAACATTTGCATATTGCACCATGCCATGGATGAAACATCTCCTGGCTTGCTGTAGCGTGATGCGTCAGGCGCTCGACGCAGCAACAACGATAGGCGACCTCACATTTGCTGCGTACAGTCATCTCTGTCTGAACAGCCTGCTCATCGCGGCGGGAGGCTCGCTCGACGATCTGCAAAAGGAAGCTGAGGATAGCCTTGCCTTCGCGCAGAAGGCGAAGTTCGGCATCGTCGTTGACATGACGAGTCCCCAGCTCGGGCTCATCCGAACACTCAGGGGCTTGACGACAAAATTCGGCTCCTTTGAGCATGCAAAGTTCGACGAAATAGAGTTCGTGCGTGATCTGGATAGCCACCCAGCGATGGTCCGATCCTGGTACTGGATCCGAAAACTGCAAGCGTTCTTTCATGCAGGCGAGTTTGCTTCAGCTGTTGACGCCTCATTGAAGACCCGGCCGCTGCTTTTGATTTCGCCAAGTTTCGAGGTGGCCGAGTATGAGTTCTACGGCGCGCTCGCCCGTGCAGCGTGCTGCGATCCTGCAACGACAGGCCAACGGGAGGAGCATTTAGATGCTCTCAAAGCCCACTACAAACAACTCGAAATATGGGCTGAACATTGCCCCGAGAACTTCGAGAATCGCTTAGCACTGGTGGGCGCGGAAATTGCCCGCATCGAAGGCCGCGCGCTGGACGCTGAACAGCTTTACGAAGACGCCATCCATTCCGCGCAAGCGAATGGGTTCATCCACAACGAAGCGCTCGCTAACGAGGTCGCCGCGCGCTTCTACGCGGCGCGCGGCTTCGAGACAGTCGCCGACGCCTATCTCCGCCACGCGCGGAATTGTTATGACCGCTGGGGCGCCGACGGCAAGGTAAGACAACTTGACGCGCGCCGTCCGGGGCTGGCTGTGACGGATGCGCGTGGCGGGAGCAGGGCGCCCCCATCACCGGATCAGCCGATCGACGTCGCCGCGTTGGTGAAGGCGTCGCAGACCCTGTCGGGAGAAATGCTCCTGCCGCGCCTGATCGAGCGGCTAATGACGATTGCTTTACAGAATGCGGGAGCCGAGCGGGGGTTGTTGATCCTGATTCCGGACGGTGAGCCGCGAATCGAAGCGGAGGCCTTCACCGGCCGGCGCAAGATCGAGGTTGCGGCTCGCCGCGCGGCGATCACTCCGTCGGATCTGCCTCAATCCGTGCTGCATTACGCGATCCGGACACAGCAGCGCGTGCTCCTCGACGATGCGTCTTCCGACGAGGTCTTTTCACAGGACGAATATGTGCGGCAGAGACGCTCCAAATCCATCCTATGCCTGCCAATCGTCAAGCAAGCGAAATTGGTCGGCGCGCTCTATCTGGAGAACAATCTGACTCCGGGCGCCTTCACGCCGGACCGCGTTGCGGTGCTGCAATTACTGGCGTCGCAAACCGCTATTTCACTGGAGAATGCACACCTCTATTCGGATCTGCAACTCCAGGCCGGACTGCTGCAGCGACTTCCTGTATCCGCCTGGACACTCAGGCCTGACGGGACGCCGGACTTCGTGAATCAATTTTGGCTTGACTACTCCGGTCAGACTCTCGAGTTCGTCCGGTCGGATCCGGAGGCCTGGATGACCGCAGTCCACCCCGAGGACCGCGAAGCGGCATCGAAGGCCTTTTGGGGCGGGGTGCGCTCGGGACAAGGATTCGCAATAGAAACCCGCTCCCTGCGCGCTCAGGACGGAACCTATCACTGGCATCTCCAACAAGCTGTGGTCTTGCGTGATGCTGAAGGAAAGGTTCTGAAATTCGTTGGTACCACTACCGACATTGACGAGCAGAAGCGTGCCGAAGACGCGCTACGTCAAGCGCAAGCCGATCTCGCACGCATTAGCCGGGCGACGACCATGGGCGAGCTCACGGCTTCCCTGGCTCATGAAATCAATCAACCGATTACGGCTGCTATCGCCTACGCAAACGCCTGCTTGCGATGGCTTCATCGCGACAAGCCGGCTCTCGATGAAG
Organism: Caballeronia sp.; assembly: GCF_049581465.1. Taxonomy (GTDB): domain Bacteria; phylum Pseudomonadota; class Gammaproteobacteria; order Burkholderiales; family Burkholderiaceae; genus Caballeronia. Next base: position 3,194 of record NZ_JBAUSA010001081.1, read on the forward strand.
CGCGCGCGGCTGCCGCCAATATGGTGCGAGACGGACACCGCGCTGCCCAGATTGTCGGCAGGATTCGCACACAGGTCGAGAAAGGCGCCCCGAGTCGGGAGGTCGTCGAGGTAAGCGAGATTGTGCGGGAAACCGCGGGCCTCCTGCGCGACGAGGCAGCGCGATACGACATATCGGTCCGCATAGAACTGGCAGCCGGTCTCCCCCAGATTGACGGAGACCGCGTGCAATTGCAACAAGTCGCGATGAACCTGATCGTCAACAGCATCGAAGCGATGAAGGATGTTGATGGAATCCGAGAGATGGTCATCAGGTCGCAGCGGGCCGAAAACGGGCAGATTCTTGTGTCTGTCAGTGATACCGGCATGGGCGTTCCGCCGCAGCTCGAGGAACAGATTTTCGATCCGTTCTTTACAACCAAGTCCCACGGCACCGGCATGGGGCTTCGCGTCAGCCGTTCAATCGTCGAGTCGCATGGCGGGCGTTTATGGGTCACCGGCGCGCTTGGGCGTGGCGCGGTCTTTCAGTTCACCCTGCCTGTTGCGGTTGCCGACCGTAATTAATTAACTATCAATCGCTCAGACCGCGCTCACGCGCGCGCAGTCGCGCGTTCGGTTTCAACCCTATTGCGTGCCAGTGGAAATGGCGTCTCCATTTGACGGTCAACGATCTGGTGAGTCGCGGCGCCAGCGCACGCAGGAGAAGAAGTTTGTCACGGCAGCATTGCCCGGAAAAACTGCACCACGTCGGCGTTGAAGTGCTCATGAAACGCCGCACGGTCGAAGTCCGGCAGGCTGTTGCAGATTTCCGGCCGCAGCCGGGAAAGACGCGCATCGCAGGGTGGCAGGAAGTCGTAGTGGCCGGCGTTGGCAATCACGTGATATTCGGGCGCGCGGGGCAAGTCGTCGCGCACCGCCTCGTCATAGTAGGGATGCGGCTGATGACGATCATCGGCAGCGCTCCAGAGCTGGACCGGGGCGCGAACGCCGCTTAGCCCTGCGCGGCCGAACGCAAACCCGAACGAAGGCGCAGCGATGACGGCGGCCCTGATGCGTGGATCGTGGACCCATGCGTCGGCGGGGACCTGCGCGGCGAAATGGAGGTCGACGCCGGCATGCTGCAGGGCCTCACACAGATCTTGATCCGGCTGAGTCTCACAAAACGGGCCGATTTTCGAAAGGTCCGGGATACCGCCTGCGGCCACGAGCACGGTGAAGCCGCCATTGGAAAAGCCAAACGCGCCGACGCGGGCCGCATCCAACTGCCCGTGCCAACGCCACTTGTCGAGCATGTAGTCAACCAGCCGGTGAAGCTGGGCGGGACGGCGCCAGAGCTGCAGGACCCCGCTCTGATCATCGAAAGTGTCACCGGCGTGACTGAGCGCTGCCGCGACGAAACCCGCCTGAGCCAACGCGATAGCCGTGTCGTAATGGCCGCCGTACCAGCCTGCCCCGCCGTGCGACATCACCACGAGTGGCAGGCGATTGCCGGCGATCGGAGCGTCCGGCGCCACAGTCTGGGTGAAATTGGCCAAGGCGTGTGACGTCGCCGGCGCATTAGTCGGATACCAGATGCCGACAGTGAGCGGCGGCTCAGCACCATTCGGTATCTTGACCTCCTCGAAGCCGACATCGGCGGCGAAGACGGGCGCGGCGACCAGAGCTAAAAGGAAAGCGACAATGGCCATCAATCTCACAGTGGTCTCCGTTATTGTCGTCGCTCGAACCGAACGGAACAGGAGGCGTGTACGACCTTCATTTGGGGCTGACCGAGTCGCACGCACTCTGCACGGCGGCGTCATACGCACTGCTCGAATTATCGGCGACGCGGTAACTCACGACCTTTTCATTGCGGATGAAAACCTCGGTGAGCAGGTTGCCAGCAGAGCCGCTGTAACTGTTTTTCGCCTTGACTATGAGGCATACGCGATAACCGAACACAGCAGGCGCACCGAGCACGGCTCGCGTCCATCCCGACGATGGTTCATTCAGATATTGCACCACGGCGCTCGAAGAGTCCTTTAGCGTGGTCTGCTGATAGGCATCGATCAGGGCCTTGTAGTCGTTAGGGTATGTGCCGTAGGTCGGTGCCTCCGGCGTGTTCTTGTCAGGCACATCGGCGCAACCGGTAAGCACGCCTGCGATCAATACCGCTGCACTCGCGGCCCTTAGCTTCGTTTTCATCAATTTACCTACGCGGACGGGTTTTCATTCGGCTTCTTATTTCTTGTCTGTACTTTTTCTGGCGACAGTATAGTCAGAGCGAAGGGGTGAGTGCCACTAATCGAGTCAAGGCATCGCCCGTAACAGCCATCTACCAAACGAAACGACCCCTTAGGGATCTTCCGCCTCAGTTGCAGATTTGCAAACGGCCGTTGGAACTCGGGAGCGCGCGCCCGAAGGGCCGAATTGGGCCGGTCGATTTCTGCCGGACACGGACTGGTAAATGGCGGGCCATTCCGTCGGTTCAACGTCGGTTCGCGTTCGGCCACAACCGTCCATTGACGGATGCTTCGACACAGACGTTCACTCGTCTCTGCAACCTTGATAACAGTCATCGAATAGTTAGGACATTGGACCAAAGTCCAGTGTCCCGCTGCTAATGCCGCGGCGCTCCCTGTCTGGCCACAGTCGAGGGCCGAAGTAGGCGCTGGATCATCTGGGCAACTGACCGCTGACTGATAGTGAATGGTTGCTAAGGGGACTTGCAACTGACCGCTTCGGGGTCGGTTATGCCAATCGCAACCTGGCTAGGTTGAATCTGCGTATACCCATCCCATCGCCTGAGGCAGCACCCGGCTGACAGTGGACGTCTAACTAGCGCTGTCGAATGAACCGAAGCTCGCGCGCCCGCGACGTACGATTACGCTCGTGGGCTGCAACGAAATCCGCTCTAAAAGCAGGCGCTAGAGAATATACGTTGCGATACGGTTTGCGGGTGATGAGCATGTACCGTGTCGTGCGTCTGTGCGGTATCTAACACTGATACCTGTGCGCAGTTCGATATCATCTGCAGGACCGCGCTGCTTTTGATACGCTGGATTTCGGGCTAGGTGCGTGTTAATTTTTCATCGCCCAAGCTTGGCATCCTGAATCGCACAAGCGTATCGTGGGTGGGTACCTTTCTCGGCGGGTCCACCTGGAGGATCAACATGCACGACATCGTAAAGTCCACCCTTAAGGACATGTTACCCCCAGCGCTCATGCGATTGCTGCGACCCAAGAATGAGCCTTCCGATGCTTGGGGAACCGTTAGATATGGTTTGCACGGTTTGCGGCTTCCCGGAGGAAGGCGCTTCATCTATCGGCCTTCGCCGCCGGACCGAATGGTGTGCGCGCAGATTTTCTTTCAACGAGACTATGCGACGGAACATCTCGGCCGGTCGCAAGAGATCGTGGACTTCTACCGGGCCTGCCCCGATCCGATTATCGTCGACGCCGGGGCCAACATCGGGGCCGCTGCGGTCTGGTTTGCGCTCACCTATCCCAAAGCGAAGGTTCTAGCCGTCGAGCCCGACGTATCGAACTACGAACTACTCAAGCGTAACGCGATTTCGTTCCCATCCGTCGTGCCGCTGAACGCGGCCATTGCGGCAACCAGTGGAACCCTTTATCTGAATGATCCGGGAGTAGGCGCCTGGGGATATCGGACGGCAGAGCAGCCCACCGATCGCTCCTACGCCGTTGAGGCAATGACGCTGGAACAGGTGATAGCGAAATCGAGTGGAACGCCATTCATTCTGAAGATTGACATCGAAGGTGCGGAGTCGGATCTCTTTTCACGCCACTCCGAGGAATTGAACAGGTTTCCGCTGGTGATCATTGAACTGCATGATTGGATGCTTCCACGGGAATCGAACAGTCGCAACTTCTTGAAGTGGCATGTTGAAATGGAGCGTGACTTCGTATATTTCAACGAGAACGTTTTTTCCATTTCCAATACGATTCGCCCAATGTGAATTGACGCCGGGTGCCGTAGGCCGTCACGGCGTTATCTGGCGCCCTCGACAACGCAGGCTCGCGATTGTGATACTTGACGATCCCTCACGAGATCTCCGGCTGCCTCTTGTCCACCTGCAGGAGTGGCCCCTCGGAAGCCGCCGTTCACGCGTCACGGGTAGATAACAAGGCCGAGAAAACCGTGTCTGATTACCCATGGCGTGGGGGAATTTGCTCTTACCAGCGCGGCCCGTCAATCATCTGTCAAAGTGCAGGTTCATCTATAGGGCCACGAAAGCTTAAGCAGCCCGCGCATTCGATCGCCCTTTGGACACTAGCGCATCTGACCAAAAAGCGGAGACGCCAGGCTGGCAGCCGCGAGTTCGTTTGCAGCCGCCACAAGCGCAGGACCGAGGGTGGACATGCGCTTCTCCGTCAATCTGACGGCTGGCCCAGCGATGCTGATGACCCCTATCGCGGGGTAACCCCGTCGTTGGACCGGAGCAGCCATCGCCGTCATCCCCGGTGCGAACACCTCGTAGATCGTTGCATAGCCACGGGCGCGAGCGGCATCGACGAAACCCAGCAGCGCCTTTACGGTGGTCGGCGCCTTGGGTCCGTACTGCTTGGGTTGGCCGAATCCCTGGCGCGTCACCAACTCGAGCGCGCGTTCGTCGGTCATCGTCATCATCCAGGCATGGCCGGTCGCGCTGCACGAAAGGACGGTGTCCATCCCCATGTCGGGGTCGTACCGCAACCCCTTCGGCGCGCCCTGCGCCTTGGCGACCCACGTCAGCCTGTCTCCATCGACTATCGCAAGCCGTACCAATTCTCCGGATGTTTCCGCCAGACGGTCGAGCATGGTTTGCGCGATGTCGATGATGCCGGCGGTCGCCAGATAACTAAGCCCCAACCCCACGAGCTTCGTGGTCAGCACATAGTCGCCATGCTCGCGTAGCTGTCGCACATAGCCGCATTGCTTGAGATCGACGAGCAGGCGATGGCAGGCACTGCGAGGGATTTCAAGTTGATCCGAAATCAGCGCGAGCGGCGTTCCTTCCATCTGTGTCGCAAGAAATTCCAGCACCGCCAGTGTTCGTTCGGTCACGCCCGGCATAGAGCCTCCTTTCACTCGATTTTGCATTCATGATTGCACGATGCGGAATGAAATTCCACCTTGGAACACCATCCCACCGGCGCTGTTAATCTGCGCAGTATGCCGTCTCGCGAGATGATTTATCGCACCCATTGCATGAGACGGACGACAAAAGACGCACCACGCACGGCGGACAATTCAAAGTTCGCCGCGACGTGACGCCGACACAGGTTTGGAATCGGAGACAGCATGGATCAGCAATTGCACCTACCCGCGCAGCAGGCGATGCGCACGCGCGCCGTGACTGCGGCAGCCATTGGAACCGCACTCGAATGGTTTGATTTCACCTTATACGGCGCACTAGCCGCCACCGTGTTGCCCAAGCTTTTTTTCCCATCGATGGATCCCACGTCCGCGTTGCTGGCTTCGCTTGCCACGTTCGGTGTCGGCCTCGCGGCGAGACCGCTAGGCGCCATCGTTTGTGGTTACCTTGGCGACAAACTGGGGCGGCGCAACCTGATGCTTGGTACCGTCACTGTCATGGGTGTCTGCTCCATGCTGATGGGCGTGCTGCCAACCTACGCGAGCATCGGTGTATGGGCACCGCTGTTGTTGGTTGTGCTTCGCATCCTGCAAGGTTTCGCGCTGGGTGGCGAATCGACGGGAGCACAGTTGATGGCGATCGAGCACGCAAGTGCCGATCGTCGCGGCAAATACTCCGGCCTTCTCGGATTGTGCTCGCCGCTCAGCCAAATCATGGCTAACGGCGTATTGCTGGCACTTTCGTCGGCGATGTCGGCGCAGGCATTCGACGCGTACGGCTGGCGCATCCCGTTCATCCTGAGTTTTATTCTCGTTATCGTAGGCATTTACATCCGGCTGCGAGTCAGTGAGACGCCTGCGTTCGTCGCGCTCCGTAAGACTGAAGTCGTCCGCGTGGGTAGCCCGCTGCGCGATGCGCTGCGCCTCCACTGGCGAACGGTGCTCCGATGGATGCTGTTCTTCTGCGGTCCGGCGGCAATATTTTATCTGATTGTTGTGTTCTCCTTAAGTTATGTCACGAAAACGCTGGGCGTGCCGAAACAAACGGGCTTCCTGCTGTTGATGGGCGCGAACGTGTGCGCCATTGTCGGCGCGCTCGCCGGCGGCATGCTGAGCGACCGGATCGGCCGCAAGAAAGCGCTTGCGATCGGCTCGATCGCCACCTTGCTCATGCTGTTCGTGTACTTTCAGATTCTCGATACAAAGAGCTTCGTACCCATGCTGGCAGCGATGGGCTTCTTTCTCGGTTTCACCCAATTCCAGAGCGGCATCCAGCCGGTTGCGTTCGCTGAAGCATTCCCAACGAATGTGCGCTACTCGGGCTCGGCGTTGGCCTACACCGGCGCCAATCTGATCGCGGGGGGGCCTATGCCTGTTCTTGCGGTCTGGCTCTTCGCCCTTTGCAATGGCTCGCCGTGGGGCGTCGTCACGGTGTGCGCCGTGTTCAATGCGATTTCCCTAATTGCGATCCTCACCGCGCCCGAAACGCTGGGTATTGACATGAACCGGGTCGACGCTGCCGGAGAAGTCATGGGTTCATCGGTGCACGCGTCCACGCGATCCTCTCCTCACTGAAACGCAGGCAATGCAGATGAAACCCCTTGTTTATGTCCTGAACGGTTCGAACCTGAACATGCTTGGCAAGCGAGAGCCGCACCTGTACGGTACGACGACCTTGGCCCAGGTGAAAGACCGTACCGAGGCTCTCGCGGCCGAGCTCGGTCTCGAATGCGACTTCCGTCAAACGAACCACGAAGGAGTGATGGTCGACTGGCTGCAGGAAGCCTTTGAAAAGAATGCGGCCGTCGTCATCAATCCAGCGGGGTTCTCGTTTGCATCGATACCGGTGCTGGATGCAGTCAAGCTGATCAGCCAGCCGGTGATCGAGGTGCACATCACCAACATCCATCAGCGAGACGAACAGTATCGACATTCGTTAATCTCGCTGGCGGCACGCGGCGTGATATGCGGACTGGGTGTTGACGGGTACTTGCTTGCTGTTCGAGCGGTCGCAGGAACCATCCAGCGCGTACAAACGTGAAGGGGCGTATCCATCCGGCGATCAGCGAGTTGCTCCAGACGCTTTCTCGACGGTCTTGGGCGTGTGAGGTGAAAGTTGACGTGAGGTCGAGCCATGCGACTTCAATCGGGTAATCTGTTCAGCTTCGAAGCGAAGCGCGGCGGCGAGAGCGGCATCGACACGCTCATCACGGGGCAGCGCCTGAACGTGGAGCGGATCGCGTCTATGGTCAGGCAGGCGGCGGTCGCAGGTCTTGGCATCGCTTTCCTGTTTGACCTCATCGCGAAGCGGGATATCGAGGCTGGGCGTCTTGTTCCATTGCTCGACCAGTTAGGCGCGAACGCGCGGCAATAGCAGATCGACCGCTATCGAGCACGCCGGCGACGTTCGAAAATCTAGCGGTGTCCGCATCGTGCGGACGTTTGGCGATTGCGTGGTGGTGCGCATGCGCATAATGAAGGCGGCGCTCATCTCGCGCGCCACCCTCACTGATGTGGACGGACACAACCCATGATGAAAGCGAAGGCGCCCTGGTCGATAAGCGAGATCAAACGAAAGGTTAAACCGGCATTAGTCGCGGCCGTCGCCAATCTTCCAGACAGCGTGCAGGATGCCATGTTCGACCCAAGGGTCCGGCGGGTGGTCGATCGAATTCCATTATTACGGGCCGTCTATACAGGCTGTTTTCGGGCACATCCGATCGACCAGCAACTCGGGACGGACACGAGCGGCATAATTGTCGTCGATCGGCGCGACGAATTCGAAGCGCGCGGCAGCGAGCATTTTCCCTACATGGGCTCGCAGCCCAGCATCGTGCGACGCGCGTTGCAGGTGCTCGGAGATCTCCGCGGCTACACGTTTATCGATATCGGTTGCGGGAAGGGCCGGCCACTGATTGTCGCTACCGAGTTTCCGTTCGAGGCTATTCTCGGCTACGACATCAGCGCGCCGCTGGTCGCAATAGCAAATCGGAACGCCGAAATTTTGGCGCGTCGCTTTCCCGACAGGAAACCGATCCGCGTGATCGAGGCCGACGCCATTGACGTGAGCCTGTTCCCTCCCAGGCTCGTCATCTTTCTGTTCAACCCGTTCGGCGCAGCGCCGCTTTCAGCGTTGTTGCGCCGTATCGAAACTGGGCTCGCTCAGCGCGAGATCGAACATCTTTTCATCGTCTACAATCTGCCGAACTGTGCCGACGTGCTCGACGCATCGCCTGCCCTCGCCCGTTGCTTCGAGCGAACCTTTCGCTACGATCGTGCTGAACTCGGCTACGGCAGCGAAGACGAGCAACTCGTCGTAATCTGGCAAAGCGTGCAGGGCTACCGGAACCTCGCTCAGGGTGGCCTGGCTCCTTGAGAATTTTCGGCGTCCTGAACGATTGGGATGTGAAGCGATTGCGTTCGGTCCGTATGCTGATCGTTGCTGGATTCTAGATGGTCGGCATGAACGGACCTCGGCGCTGCGCCAGCATCGTGCGGCGGAATGCGCGCGCCACCGAACAGACGACCGTCGAGCGTTCAACGGCGAGACGTTGCCTGAGGGACGCATTGAAACCCGTCAGGAAACGAAAGGTGGCGGGGCTGGGTATGCCGTCGAAATCGAATGTCAGTCCGCACCGCATCGCGTCTTCAATTGCCGCCCACACGAGCAGACTGATCGACCCGCTATGCGAGTCGGGCAGCCGCGACGACAGCAGAAAATAGGCCGAAAAGCGATCGCAGGCGATGGCTATCGCGGCCACAAGTTGGCCGTCGGGCGCGTAGGCGCCGAGCAGATAGCCCGACTGGCGCTCGACGAATGCAGTGACGAGACGCTGCATGACATCTGTCCCATAAACGTTCGAACGGCCGCGCCTGGTGAGATTGGATTCGTAGAATCGGCCGAATTCATCGGGCGTTTCGATGGGCTTGACGCGAAAACACTTCTGAGCAGTGCGAATGAGGTTGCGCGTCTTCCCGCGCAGGCCTTTCCAGATCTCATCGATGTTACCGTCGCCGTCGAACTGAAACGTATAGCGTGTCGTGATCGTATAGCCGCTCAGGCCGAATGCCAGCCCGTCTACCGTGCGAGGATCGCAGATCTGGTAGAAACTGTCCAGGGCGGGAAGCTGCTCGATCAGCTCGCTTGTGATTTCGAGGCGGTGAATCAGCGTCTTATGAGGATCGCCGTCGACCGGTTTGAGCGCCGGTCCTAACGTCCTCGTGAGCGGTGGCATATCCGACAGCCGGAATATGCCGCGGCGCCTGAGCCAATACGGCAGCTCACCGACGATTTCGCCGCCGCGGGCGACTTTCGCCATCTGCCAGTTTCCGTCTGTTGCAATGTCTAGCCACCATGGTTCGTGAAAAACCGATCGCGCGCACGACGTCACGGCACCGGCGGCCAGCGTTTGAGCGCGAACCTCAAGTGGCTCGCGGGGAGCCACCGAAATTGCACTGTTCTGCATCGTCCTGACCGAAGGTCGACGTTGCCCGCCATCATACGTGTCGCTGGCCGATGCTTCCGTGGGCGGACGCATCCGGGCGCGATCGTCGGTGACAACGGAACGCATTCCTGATCCCGCCGAAGCGGCCTTGTCGAGAACAGCGTGCTGCCGAATTCGAACGACGCCGGGTGCCGATGAAATATTGCCCTTGTTCATGCTTTCCCCTGAATGCATGAAACCAACAGTCTTACTGAAGTTTTGTCATTTGGCTGCCTCTGCATGCGTCTATCTGCCCAGATCCGTGCCCGCAATTGCATCATGATAGATTGACGTCAAACGTTCCAGATTGCGATGCGGCGTGTACTTCTGCTCATACTCGGCGCGTGCATTCGCGCCCATCTTGCGCATCGATTCGGGGTGCTGCTGGGCCCACGCTATCTTTTCGGCGAGATCTCCCGCGTTGCCCTGTTCGACCAGCAAGCCGGTACGCCCGTCTTCGATCAGCTCCGCCAGCGCGCCCGAGCGGCTAGCTATCACTGGCAGCCTGCAAGCGAGTGCTTCGAGCACGGTCAGCGGCATAACCTCATGCCACACGCTGGGTACGATCAGGAAAGAAGCACGGCGCATAGCGTCGAGTACGTCGGATTTGCCGAGCGGTCCCAGCGCGCGAAGGTGGGGACGTCCTGTCACCTCGGCCCGCATGGGGCCATCGCCAATCAGGTCGATCGACGTTTGCGGTAATCGTGACAGCGCATCGATTAGTACGCCAATGCCTTTCTCACGCGACAGCCGGCCGACGAAGAGTCCGCCTTCGCGGCTGCCTTCATCGATGTCGTCGATCGTGACGAAATTCGGTTTGATCGAGATCCGATCCGCGGGGAACCCGCCTTCGATGAACTTGCTGCGGGAGAACTGGTTCAGTGCGATGTAGCGAGTGACCTTGTGCGTATAACTGCCGACCATGCGGTGCCCGGTCAGCATGGCCGCGACTACAGCTGTCTGGGTTATGGAATTGCGGTAGCAGCGCCGGACAACGCCGCGCCAGGGCAGCTTGCCGAGACAATCCTCGCAGATGCGGTCCTCGCGCAGAAACATGGCCTGCGGACAAAGCAGGCGGAAATTGTGCAGCGTCTGGACGACCGGAACGCGCCCGCGCGCGGCTTCCCAATAGAGCGACGGAGACAGCAGCGGAAAACTGTTGTGAACGTGAATGACATCGGGACTGAAGTCCTGAATGCGGCTGCGCAGAACCGCCGTCGTCCGGGAAGACCACAGCGTCTCGCGGGCGGCTGTCAGCTTACTCATCTGTTCGATCTCGTCGTTGTCGCGATCTAGCGTCTCGACCTGATGGCCCGCTTCACGCAGCAAGGTGACTTCCGCGTCGCGTACCGCGTCCTCACCGCCTCGCCACTGATACGCGTTATGGGCGACCAATATCCTGAGCGGTCTGCCATGCAGCGCACGCTCGGCAATTTGGCTGTCAAGCGCGATCGATGTGTTCATGCATCGGCTCCGGTGCGGATTGAACATTCCGGCTGAACGCGGATGGGGCTATCGGAGCCGGTCCGCGGCGACATGGTTGTCCCGTGGCCACGGTCTGCCTCCTCAAGCCGCCTGATCCCGCTCCAGACGAAAGCGCCTTGCAGCACGGTTGCGATCGCAACGCTCAGGCACCCGCCGACGGCGGCGCCCGATAGTCCATAGGCATGAATCAGCCAGAGTCCGCCCGTGAACGTGAACGCAGTTGCACCCAGGTTCGACAGGAAATTCGACCGGGCATCCTGCAAGGCGAGCGCATAGGCGCCAAGAACCGTACCGACCAGCGCAAAAAAGATCCCTATTGAGAGCATTCTCAGCACTGGCGCTGCGTCGTTATAGCGGCCCGCGTACATAACTTCGAGAATGGGCGTGGCGAAGACAAGCATGGGCAGGATGAAGACGATACTGACGATAGTTGCGTTCGCAAGGGTCTGCAGCAAGTGCCGGCGGAATCCGGCAGGCCCTTGTTCGTGCAGCAATTTCGCGGCGCGCGTCGGCAAATAGTTGCCCGCGCTCTGCACCGCTATGCCTATCGCGTTCAGTAGGTTGCGGCTCGCGACGAACAATGCGATAGCCGTGGGCCCGAGAGGCTCGATAAGAAACGGATACAACTGTGTGGCGCCCCACATGGCAAGCACGGTCAGGACCAGCCAGCCGCTCGTCGTCGCGTGTTGTGCGACGACCTCCCGGATGCGCGCCATCGTGACTGTGCGGGCTATATCGACGACAGGCAGTCCTGCGATGAACGCGATCAATGAAGTCGCCGCCATGATCAGAAAGACCGTAGAGCCGCTGACCACCGTGAAAAAGCTGATCGAGAACAATATGGCCAGTCGTCCGCCATAGGTGATCAGATCGTTGGCAAATGCACGATCGATCCGTCCGACCGTATACCAGTAGCGCCGCAGCGTTTCCTGCAACATGAAAAAGGCCAGATAGCATGACGCGCCGACGAACAGCCGCAGGTCTGGGAAAAAGCGGACGCACAGCGCGCCAAGAATCGCAATTGAAACGGGAATGATCACGGCATGTGCGCGCAACAACGTCGCGATTCGCGTGCTTAGACCACTCGCGTCCTCACTCGCGCCGAGCAGATTGAGCTGCTGGGTCACGATCGCGCGATGCGCGTTGGCCAGGAAAAGCAAACCCAAAGCTGCAAGGCTGAAGCGGCCAAATTGATCCGCGCTCACCTGGCGGCTCACGAAAAGGAGCGTCAGGAAATTGGTGCCGGACAGGACGCACTGGTCGGCCAACGCCAGCGATCCGGGTTCCTTCAACATCCGCGTCAGATTCTTCATGGTACTCAGGTCATCCGTCCTTCAGCGAGATAAGCAATGTTGCCGACAGCTTGCGGCTGATGCCGCTCGACCCGTCGCTATTCATTTGACAGCGCGCGGCGCACCCAGTCGATGCAACGCAAACGCAGCGCTTCCTTTACCGCGAGTGCGTCGTCACCGATGCGGCCGATCAGCGGGCGCAACCCCTGCATCGGCCGCTCGACGAGCCACCACGATGCCACTGCGAAAGCCAGCGTGCACGTCAGTCCGATCGCAACACTCAGATAGAAATGCCCGAACGAGGGCATCGCCGCGACGACCGCCTGCTGCACTGGAAACCCATAGAGGAAGACGCCATAAGAGTAGTCACCGCTCAGCAGGACACGGGACCGGCGCGGATTCCGGAGGCCGAGGTAGACGGTCACGTAGGTCACGGGCACCGACGCAAACCACGTGCCGGAGGGTACGGTAAGGAGAACGAGCGACAGAGCCGCCGCGCCGGCAAAGAGGAGCGCACTGCTGGCAATCGACTGCCGGAATACATACATGGCGACGCCATCCACAAAGCACAGGAGCAGCAGGTAGCCGCTGAACGACGTGGGCGCGTCGTGTATATGGGTATTGACTGAAAGAAAGTAAGCCGCCGCAATGATGTGCAGCAGAACAAAAAACATCATCAGTTGGCGCGAAGGCCTGCTGACGCCGATCATCGACACCAGGGCGACGAGCACATAGCATTTGACTTCCCGCGGCAGGACCCACAACTGCATGTTGACTACGCCCGCGAACGAGTTCGTCGCGAACACGCCAGGCAATTCCAGGTGAAGCGCGCCGAACAGGTTGAGCAGATATTCATAGACCCGCAGGTCGGTGAAATACATGCCCAGATGAAGCGTGGTGAATATCGGACCAAGAAGGAGCGCGATCAGAAGCACCGCGACAAGCAATGCGGGCACGAGTCTAAGGATTCTCAAGCCGATGAACTCGACGATGCTATTGCATCGATTGAGGCTGCCCGCGATCAAGAACCCGCTCAGCGAAAAGAACATTGGGCCGACAATCGCTATGCACGGGTGGAGCGGTCCTTTCCACATCTGGTCGGCAAAGCCTTGACCGTAGAGGATCGTGGCAGCGTTGAATACCAGTACGAGGAGTGCGAGCGCGATGCGCATATAGTCGAAACCGCTCGCGCGCGACTCCGCAGCTAGCAACCGGTCGCCGAACGTTTGAGCGTCAAGCCTTCCCATGCGGGTCTCCTCTTGTTATATCAACGCACCGTACCGCACCGCGCGACGGGTCGCGGGACAGGAGGCACACCTTTTATCGTCTGTTGGTGCGCCCGCAATGACTTAAAGCGTGCTGCACCTCGTTACTGGATCGGGCCCGGCAGGCCATCGGACGGCTCGCTTGCGGTCGCTCTCATTGTCACTGCGGACTCGCTCGAAACGGGCGCAAGTCGCGCGCGCAGCCTTCTGTACCACGCAAGGTCGGGGATCTGTTCCTGTTTGGTGACCGACGCCAGGAAGCTCGGGTCGATCGCCGCGAGAATGCGCGTTGAACGGCTGTCCTGCCTGGTGTAACGGTTCCAGTCCAGCAGCGACGTTTCGCCGAAAACATTCCAGCCGAGCATCCATTGCACGTCTGGCGAATTGTCGACAAAGACATTGTCGTTCGACGTGTTGTCGGCCAGTTTCAACGGCAATACGAGTGCCGCGCCATTCCAGGCGAGAACATTGGCAAAGACGTGATCGCCGTGCGCCCGGAGGTCGACCGAGTTGGTCGGGTCGACACGCCCTTCGTCGATGATCACGATTCCCTGCAAGCGGTTCGATGCGACAAGATTCCATGCCACTAGCGACGCGGAACTGTGTGGCAAATAGATGCCGCGTTGCCCATTGCCGATCACCACGTTATTAACGATGGTTGCCCCTGAACTGGCTTCATACTGGATGCCGAATCCCGTGTTGTACTCGGCCACGCTGTTTTGTATCCGGTTGGCACGATTGTCCCAGTCGAACCAGATGCCGTCGCCCTGATTGCCAATCGCCGTGAAATGCGCAACAACGGAATCGCGGAGTCCACCGTCGCCGACAAACTTTGCACCACCGGCCTCCCACCATTTGTTGAAGCCGCGCGTGTTGTTAAAACTGGCTGTCGAATGTTCAATCAACGCCCGTCGACCGCGTGCCTTGATGCCTAATTGACCGCAGTGATCGGCGCTCACGTCGCGCATCACGTTGTCGTCGCCATCCAGTTCGATGCCGACGCTGTCCGCCCGACTGACGGAGACATGATCGAGCACGATCCGCTGACCAGACAGCGTCACGAGCGCCGCGCGGCTCTCGACTGACGTATTGCCGTACCTGAATGCCAGGTTCTTTAACGTCACGTCGGCGAGCCCCAGGCCAAAGGCGCTATATGTGCGTGAACTGACTTCTACGACATGTCCCGCGAGTTCACCGGATGGGGGGCGCACATAGAGCCTGTGTGCGGCGGCGTCGAAGATGAAGGTGCCCGGCGCCATGTGCGATGCGTTACCCGCCATGCGGCCGGGCCAGATTCCGCCGGTATCGGCCAGCAATCCCGTCCACTCGCTTTTGATTGCGGTTGGGAAGCCGTCGAATACGGTCCCGCCGATCTGCTGCAATGACACCTGATCCAGAACGACCTGAGCCGGCTCGCTCGGCCAGCTGACATAGAACGAGCCGTTTGCGGCGGCGATCCACCCGTTCACGATGTCACCACCTCGTATCTCCACTGCGCCTTGTCCCTCGATGACGGTACGCTTCGAGTTTGTCCAGTTTCGATTCGGGAAGCGCAGGGTCTCCCGGTACACACCGGGCGAGATGACCAGGTGATCGCCGGGCTCGAGCACGCCCATGGCAGCCGAGATAGTTGAATACACAGCTGCCTGATCCGTCACGGTAACCGTGCCTTGCGGCGTGACCCGCAGTTCCTTTGCATGCACAGGAGAACCAACGGTCACGAGGAAGCCGAAGACGACGGCGCAGGCAGCGGATCGGAATCGCGATGTCAACGCGTGAGCATATCGAGCCCTCGGTTGCCCAGTCAGCCGCTGCATGCGCGCTTCCCCCTACGGTGGTTGAACCGTTCTACGACCGCGGATTGTTCTATCGTTTTTCGGGCAGCCAGAACGTCTTGAAAGCCGCGCAGAATCCTGCTTTAAAGCTGATTAATCGAAAAATGATTATCGCGTCAGCGGACGTCGGTATATCCGACGGAAGCGATCATGCCACGAAAGAAGCAGAAGACACAGTAACTTTGTGGAAATATTTGTCCTTGCTTCTACTGACTTTTATCAGTCGGTTGTTTATCTGGACATACTAAAAGATGACTACGGGTAAATGCTCAGTATGATCGGGACTTGGTTTAGTTTTCTGCCGCCACTTTAATTCCATATGATATGTTTAATAGGTAATAAAACTAGATTATTTTTTGCTTTTTTATTCTGCAAGATTTCTTCTCTACCGCAACTTTCGAGCATAATCGCAACGGTAGAGTACGCCCTGTATGGGTTCCAATGAGTTGGTTGTTCTTGAACGCCTCAAAACCGGATTTCGCCTTTTGCGGAAAGACGGGTGTTGTACTGCACAAGCTAGTATCAAAAAATATTTTACTGGAAAACGTTTGCTTCGATTCTATTGGTCTGGGTATTTGAATTTTAATTAGATCAATACACAAAATACATATTCAAATTCCGTGCGCTCGACCGGATGGAGACCTCTGTGCGTTACATTAGACGAAATCGAAGTGGATCACCGATTCTCGACACATTTGTCGATTCGCTCTCATTGGGCGAGTGTCTGGATATCGCCAGTGGGTGGGCTAACTCTCCCACACCCCGGACAATCTGTTTTTGCAATGTCCATGCGCTTGTCACTGCATCTGTGCGCGCCGATCTGGCCAAAGCGTATGCCGACGCCGATCTGGTCTTGCCGGACGGTGCACCCGTCGCATGGATGCTGCGTCTGCTCGGGCATCGACGCCAGAAGCGGATCAGCGGGCCCGACTTCATGTGGCAATACTGCCAGCGTGCCAATCAGATTGGCGCATCGGTCTATCTGTATGGCAATCGGCAAGCTACGCTCGACACGCTGGCAAGCCGCCTGAAGGGCTCGTTTCCCGAGCTGCAGATCGCCGGCATGATGTCGCCGCCCTACCGGCCGCTGACACAGGAGGAAGACGATGCAATCGTCGAGACGATCAACGCATCCGGTGCGCGGGTCTGTTTCGTGAGTCTTGGATGTCCTAAGCAAGAACTGTGGATAACCGCACATCAAACCCGCGTGCATTCCGTTATGTTGGGTGTCGGCGCGGCTTTCGACTATCACGCTGGCAACGTACGCCGCCCGCCGATGTGGGTGCGCAATTCGGGCTTCGAGTGGCTTTGCCGGCTCTTTCAGGATCCAAAGCGCTTGTGGAAACGTTATCTGCTCGCGAATTCGATCTTCGCCTGGCGTGCGTCTGCGCAGGCGCTCGATCATGCGCTCAATGGTCGTGAATCAGATCGCCGGGCGGGCAGAGTCTCGCAGCCAGATACAAGCGAACCGGAGCGTTGAGGCGGCACGTCGATAGATGCGGGGGCCCATGGGGTTGGGCGGATCAGGGGATCGGCAATGCGAGCGCTGGCGCATTGCACCGTGTGACGAGAGGGAGGCAAAGAGGCGCAAGAGCATGGCTGCCCACGGGCTCAGGCAATGACAAAACACGGGTTCAAACGTGAAGCCTAAAAAACGAAATAGCCCGTGCCCGAAGGCGAAAGCCCGGTTGCGAGGTGATAAGGAAACGTACACGGGGCAGTGCGGGCGCGGGGTCCGTGCCGGCCTTACCATGGCCTTGCTTGCCGGCAGCATGCAGGTCGCGTACGGACAACTCAGTGACGTACTCAATGTGACGACGAAGCTGGATATGAAATACGACAGCAATATTTTTGATCTTCCACCGGACGCCGACACGGCCGCGCTGATAGGCAGATCGTCGGGGGGGACGTTCGTCTATACGGAGCAGGCGGACCTGGTGTTCGACAAGACCGTATCGCTGCAGCATTTCAAGGTGGATCTGAGCGCTAGTCATCAATCGTTCCAGGACTTCCACTACCTCGATTTCAGCGCGTTAAATTATGTCGCCGACTGGCAATGGCAGCTCGCGCCACGGCTAAGCGGAACAATCGGCGCGTCGCGTCAGGAGCAACTCGGCGACTACGCGGATTTCCAGGAGTACTCAGTACGCAATCTTGAGACGGCGAACGAAGAGCACTTCACGTTCGACATGATCGGCACCACCCACTGGCATCTGGTCGGCGGTGTGGCCAGGTATTCGCTCGACAATCCGGACGCGTTCACCCAGGTTGGCTCGTTTGTGGAGAACAGCGGCGAACTAGGTGTGAAGTATGTCGCTTCGTCGGGCAACGATCTTTCCTTGGTGTTCCGCGACGCGGTGGGCAACTTTGATCGCGACGCGCAGCTTGACGGGCTGCTGGACAATCACTACACGCTGCGTCGAGTACGACTGGTCGCTGACTACCAGCTGTCGGGCCATACGACGATGCAGGCGCTGGTCGGCTATTCGGACCGGCGCTCGGGTAATTTCGCGCAGCGCGACTTCCAGGGACCCATCGGCAGCGTCAGCCTGGACTGGACGCCGACCGGGAAGACCGAGATGACGCTCTCGTACGTGCACGATCTGATCGACTACGAAGAAGACACGAGCAGCTACTACCTGACCAACATCTTACGTTTCACCCCGGTCTGGCATGCGACGTCCAAACTCAGCGTGAGCGGCGTATTCGAAGCTGGCTACGACAGCTTCAGGCAGCCCATCCAGCCGACCCCTGAATTGCGCGCGGACAAGGTTTTCAACGCGTCGCTGAAACTCGAATACAAGCCGCTTAGAAGCGTCGCGTTGAGCTTGTACGGTCAATGGCGCAAGCGCATTTCGAATACGAGTACCTATGGGTATAGCGGCACGGTAGTTGGCGTGACGGGCAGCTTCACGTTTTGACAAGCTGATGAGAATGCTAGGGAGGTCGAATAGAACATGAAACCATTTGCCAGCTGGAAACAAGCCGCCATCGTCATTGGGATTGCACTGCCGCTCCTTGCCGGCGCTGCGACTGCAACTCCGGGCAGCGCACCCGATGCAGTGGCACCGGGCGTGAGTTCGTCGGAGTTGCCGCAGTCCGACTACCGTCTCGGCGGGGGTGACGCGATACGGATCACCGTCTTTCAGATCCCCGATCTCACACTGGAGACTCGCGTGGGCGAAAGCGGTGAGATGAGCTATCCGAACATCGGCAAAGTCAAGATAGGCGGACTGACGCTCGGCGACGCCGCCGATGAAATCGCGAAGCAACTCGACCGGCACGAAATCGCGAAACACCCGCAGGTGAGCATCACGCTGCTGCAAGTACGTGGCAATCAGGTTTCCGTGCTCGGCCAGGTCAACCGGCCGGGGCGCATCCCACTGGAGACGACGAGCATGCGGCTGTCCGATGTGCTGGCCGCGGCGGGTGGCGTGATAAACGCAGCCAATGCGGCGACGGTTGATGGGGCGGGAGGCGACAAGGCGGTGATCTCTGGCGTTCGCGACGACAAACCGTTTCACCGGATAGTTGATCTGCCGTCGCTCCTGACGGGCACTGAGCCGGATGACGACATCATTGTCGCGAACGGCGACACGGTGTACGTGC
>NZ_JBAUSA010001082.1:0-2886 GCF_049581465.1 Caballeronia sp.
GCCGTGATCGGCGCCGGCACGATGGGCGGCGGCATCGCAATGGCGCTCGCCGCCGCCGGCATCCCCGTCACGCTGATCGATGCGGATGAAGGCGGCCTGACACGGGGTCTCGCCCGGATCCGCGAGAACTATGAAAACAGCGTCAAGCGCGGCAGGCTCGACCCCGCTGTGCGTGACGAGCGGCTCGCGCACATCACGGGCTCGCTCTCGATTGCGGACGTGAAGAATGCCGATATCGTGGTCGAGGCGGTGTTCGAGGACCTCGGGCTCAAGCAGGGAATTTTTCGCGAAATCGACCAGTACGCGAAGCCAGGAGCAGTCCTCGCCACGAACACCTCGGGCCTCGACATCGACGAGATCGCGGCGGTCACGAAGCGTCCCGCTGACGTGGTCGGTGCTCACTTCTTTAGTCCCGCGCACGTGATGCGCCTGCTCGAAGTAGTGCGCGCAGCGCAGACTGCCGACGATGTCATCGTCACGCTGATGGATCTTGGCCGGCGCATGGGGAAGGTGTCGGTCCTCGCACGCATCTATCCGGGCTTCATCGGCAACGCGCTATTTCGCAGCTACAACCGCGAGGCGCACTTCCTCGTGGAAGACGGCGCGCTGCCGCATGAGGTGGACTCGGCGCTCAGGGACTTTGGCTACGCGATGGGCATCTTCGCGGTGCACGACATGGCGGGCAATGACGTCGGTTATCAGACGCGCAAGGCGCAGATGACGACGCGTCCCACCGACCGCCGTTGGAACGACCTGATCATGAAGCTCGTCGAGATGGGCCGTCTCGGCCAGAAGAGCGGCAAGGGCTGGTACCGCTATGAGCCAGGCAGCCGCGATCCGCAGCGCGATCCCGAACTGGAGCAGTTCATCGTCGAGGAATCGGGCCGCCTCGGCCTCACCCGCCGCCCCATTACGGCCGAAGAAATCATCAAGCGTTGCGTGTACGGGATGATCAACGAAGGCGCGAAGCTGCTCGACGAACGAATTGCACTGCGCGCGAGCGACATCGACGTCGTCTACGTGACAGGCTATGGTTTCCCGGCGCATCGCGGCGGCCCGATGTATTACGCGGACCAGATCGGTGTCGCGAACGTCTACCGCGACGTGCAGCGCTTTTACGAGGAGTACGGATACTGGTGGAAGCCGGCACCGCTGCTGGAAAAGCTCGCCGCCACGAACGGCCGTTTCGCCGATCTCTAGGCTAGAGCAGGCGCCTGCAACTGACGTTGCACGCCTGAAACGCAGATGGGCCACGGCAATGCCGCGGCCCATTTTCCGATTGATTGCCGGTAATCCGTCCGGTCAGTCGGTGCCCTGCGTGTTATCCAGCAGCTCGGCCGCGGTCGTGTCGCGCGACAGCACGACTGGCGCGTCGTTGAAAAACGCCGCCGGCAAAGTCGCAAGAAACTCGGAGAAACCTGCCTCCCCGCCTGGGGAATGCTGCGCCATGATATTGCCGGCGGCGGTCTCGTCGCCCGAAAGCAGCGCCTGCGCGAGCGCCTGGTGTTCGGCGATCACCTTCTCGCGCCGGCTCGGCGCAAGGAACGGTTTGGGCCGGTAACGTGAAATCAGACGGCGAATCGAGCGGATCTCGTCGGCAAGATAGTCGTTATGACAGGCCGCGCAGATCACTTCATGAAAATCCACGTTGATGCGTGCGAAACGGCGCGCGTCGCCCTGATTGAGCGCCTCGACGCCTTCGTCGATGGTGCGTTGCAGTTCGGCGCGCTGCGCATCGTTCATACGACGCGCAGCAAGCCGCGCCGAAACGACCTCAAGCTCGCTGAGCAGTTCAAGCATGTCGCGCAATTGAGGCACCGTCATCTTGGTGACGAACACGCCCTGGCGCGGCACGATCTGCACGTACTGCTGGGCAGCGAGCTGCTGCAGCGCCTCGCGGATCGGGGTGCGAGATACGTTGAAGCGAGCGGCGAGCGCGCGCTCGTCGAGCGCCATGCCGGGTACGAGCTCGCCTCGCTCGATTTCCGCTTCCAGGATCGCCTTGACTTCGGTCGAGCGGCTGGGTTTTGGGGACTGACTCATTGGATGGGACGCAATAGGTTGTCGAGGGCCGCGATGCGACCAGAGGACGGCATCATCGCGCAAGTGCCATATGATACCGCGCAGGTATACCAGACGCCCAGTCCGGTCCACCGCAATAACGAAAAGCGGCGCCACGCTAACGCGCGACGCCGCTCGTACCCGGCGGGTTAGCAGAGGCGCTGCGCGCCGCGCAGGCCGCCCGTCAGAAGAGGTGGCGAATGCCAACCTGTGCAGCTAGCTGATTAGAGGTGGTGGACGCGAGGTTGCCGTATAGCGAACCGCCCGCGCCCGGTACCGAATACGGCGTGGAGACGAGAAAGTTGTCCGCATACTTCTGGCCCGCGAATGCATGCTGCAGAGTCCCGAAGAGGTACACATCGGTACCCTTGGAGAGGTGGTAATCGAGGCCCACGCTGTAAAGGTCGTACTTGCCGAGCCTGTGTTGATCAACGTAGCTGAAACCTCCGCCCAAGGTCAGGAACGGCGAGAACCGGTAACTTGCACCGAGCTCGTAGGCGCCCACGGTGACGACACCAAGGGGGCTTTGCGATGCATTCGTGTAGGTGTACAGGCCATTCAGCGAGATCGCGTCGGTCACCTGCGCCTCGCCGCCAATCGCGACCGTATAGATCGACTTCGCGTCCAGTGCGACCTGGGCCATCGTGCCGACACCGCGCGCGGCGTTCCCGCCGTCGGTCTTGGTAATCACGGCGGCCATCGAGTACGGCGCGTTGAACGTGCCTGTCGGGCTGAATTTGATGCCAGCGCTGATTACGCGGGGGTTCCCCGTGGGCGTGCCTCCGAAACCGTTCGGGACGTTGCTGAAACCGTACATTACGCCCG
>NZ_JBAUSA010001083.1:0-6319 GCF_049581465.1 Caballeronia sp.
GATGCACACCCCCACGATCGCCGCGCCCACTGTCTTGCGCTTGTTCAACTCGGTCCAGAGCAGCACGCCCGTCAATGACAGCAAGATGATGCTGCCCGCGAGGGTATCGATGAGCAGCACCCACGGCACGCTCAGGCCCACGCCTTTGTGCAGGTTGGTCATGGTGGCGAGGAAACTGTTTTCGCTGCGCTTCACCGACACAAAGCCGTTGCCAACCCAATATTCCGCCGACACCCCGCCTCCCGGCGATGCCATCGCCACCGTCCACAACTCCGGCTGCATGGTTTTCTGGTCGCCCCAGCCCACAGGATGCGCCGCTTCACGTTTCGCGCGCCCGCCGCGGCCTTCGATCTTTAGCGACTTCTTGAGCCAGTTAGTGAGATCCATCGGCGATTTGAAACCCTCCGCCGGCACAGGCATTTGTATTTGGGACACCTGCGGCTCGCCGGTGGAAATGCGCAGCGGACCGCCACGGTGGTTCAGCAGGAAGCCTGTCGATCCAAACAGCAAGCCCAGCACCGCGCCCCACAGGCCTACCCAGCCATGCACCTTGCGCAGCGATTTGATAAACGTCGAGCGACGTGAGCGCTGCGTGCGGACGGCTTGTTCGGCATTGTCGAGAAGGCGTGCGCCATTCGGCGCGTATGGCCTTGTCGTGGCTGTGCTGCTATTCGGTTCGAGGGTTTCGGGCGCGTTCAAGCGTCTCTCCATTGAGGCATCAAAACGGAAATGGAAAACAAAGCGTGTCGCCGACAGACCTTAAAAGGTATCGATAAACGCATATGTTGAATGAGAATGGTTATCATTATACGACGGATTGATTTCCGCAATCGTCGCGTTAGATCGGCGCTACGTCGGGTGAAGACGAGCGCCTTAGAACTAAATCAAGCAACAAATCAAACCGGCCAGAGCGGCCCTTCTTCCATCGCGCCGACCTGCTCGCGCAATTCCAGGATGCGGTCTTCCCAATATCGCTGCGTGTTGAACCACGGAAACGCGGCGGGAAATGCGGGATCGTCCCATCGACGGGCAAGCCAAGCCGCATAGTGAATCAGCCGAAGCGTGCGCAACGCTTCGACGAGATGCAGTTCGCGCGGCTCGAAGTCGCAGAAATCCTCGTAGCCCGCGAGCAAATCGCCCAGCGCACGAGACGCTTCCGCGCGCTCGCCCGGAAGCAGCAGCCACAAATCCTGGATGGCCGGCGCCATGCGGCTATCGTCGAAATCGACAAAATGCGGACCCGCGTCGGTCCAGAGCACATTACTCGGATGGCAATCGCCGTGAAGCCGGATGCTGCGGATATCGCCGGCGCGTTCATAGCATCGTTCAACGCCTTCCAGCGCCATCTTCACTACGGCTTCATAGGCTTCGCGGACATCGTCGGGCACGAATCCATGGGTCAGCAGGAATTCGCGCGGCTCATAGCCGAACGTCTGGATGTCCAGCGATGGCCGTTCGACATAGGGCGCAATCTGCCCGACTGCGTGAATCCGCCCGATAAACCGCCCGAGCCACTCAAGCGTATCCGGCCGGTCGATATCGGGCGCGCGGCCGCCGCGTCGCTCGAAAATCGAGAAACGATAACCCTCGAACGTATGCAGCGTCGTGCCGTTCAACACGCGCGCGCCCACCGCCGGAATCTCGCGCTCGACCAGCGTCGAGACGAAAGCGTGTTCCTCCAGGATCGCGTTGTCGGTCCAGCGCCGTGGCCGGTAGAACTTCGCGATCAGCGGCGGCCCTTCTTCCATGCCCAGCTGATACACGCGATTTTCATAACTGTTGAGCGCGAGCATGCCGCCGTCGGTGCGTTCACCGACCGGCATCAGGACGCTGTCGAGGGCATCGAGGACGCGCTCTGGCGTTAAATCTGCGAAAGGGGGCGCGGAGTCGAGGGGCGCAGGCGACGTATCGAAATGATTGGAGTTCATTCCGGTATTGTGACCCGCATCGCCGGGAGAAGCATTAGCGATGCGGTTTCTTGTTGGCGAACGCTCAATGAATCAGCGCGTTCGTGGGTCGAACCTGCTCGCCGGTATCGATGAGATCCGCGAGGAAGAACGGCTCCGTATTGAGCAATTCGGACGTGCCGGGTTCGTCTGCGTACCAGGCCACCATGGCCATGTCGCCGAGAATCCTCATGACGATCCCGCGTGCGCCCTGTGGAACGGCGATATGGACGGAGCGAACAATTGAACCGATTTGCATGATGACTCCCCGATGTGTGCCGACCGAAAGTGAAAAGTGCGGTCGGGTCTGGATGAAGCGCCGGTGCTCAACTCCCTGCGCGAAAAACTGCGATGCCGCGTCAATTCTGCGAAAACCCACTAAACGCGGCGTATTACTACGATGATTTCGGCTCAATCGATGTTCTACTTTAGCCCAGGAATAACCAATGGGGCGAAATCTTGCGCCGCGTTGAAAACGTGCAAGGAAAATCGAATATTCAATGGTGGTTAATTGAAAGCATTGGTCGCGGCCTCAGGCAAAACCCTGATGTTCGCGGTATCGTAACGGCATTCGCCACCGGAGAGTTTCTTGTGACTTCATCGCCGGCGCCGCACCGGTCAGCTTCATCCTCTGCTTCGTCTTCCCCGCCGTCCCTCGATCCCGCGCCGTATCTCGAACGCGGATCGCGCGCTTACTGGCATGCTGCGATCGCCTTGCTGTTCGCGGGCTACGCCACCTTTTCGTTGTTGTACTGCGTGCAGCCGTTGCTGCCGGAGTTCACCCGTACCTTTGGGGTGAGTCCGGCGCAGAGCGCGCTGTCGGTATCGGTGACGACGGCTTCGCTTGCTCTCGCGATCTTCGTGGCAGGTTTCGTTTCGGAAGGCTGGAGCCGGCATCGGTTGATGACCCTGTCGCTCACCGCTTCGTCGCTGCTGACGATCGTTGCAGCGTTCTTGCCGAGCTGGCATGGTCTCTTGATCGTGCGCGCGCTGGAAGGGCTGGCGCTCGGCGGCGTGCCCGCTGTCGCGATGGCTTACCTTGCCGAAGAAGTTCACCCGGAAGGGCTGGGTCTTGCGATGGGTTTGTACGTCGGAGGAACGGCGATTGGCGGAATGGCCGGTCGCGTTATCAGCGGAATTCTCGCGGACCTGTTTTCGTGGCGCGTGGCGATTGGTGGTATCGGCGTGCTGGGGCTGCTGGCGACGCTGGCATTTCGCGCGCTGCTGCCGCCTTCGCGGCGCTTCGTGCCGCGCGCCGGTATGGCTTTTAGTCATCGTCGGACGGCGCTTACCGGGCATCTGAAAAATCGCGGGCTGCCGTTCCTGTTCCTGATGGGTTTCGTATTGATGGGCAGTTTCGTCACGCTTTACAACTATGTGGGGTATCGGTTGATTGCGGCGCCATTCAATTTGAACCAGACGGAAATCGGCGCGATTTTTGTGGTTTATCTGACGGGTGTAGTGGCATCGCCGTGGTCGGGGAAAATGGCCGATATGTTCGGGCGTGGTCGCGTGCTGATCGCGGCGCTAGTGTTGATGATCGGCGGCGTGGCGCTGACGTTGTCGGCGTCGTTGCCGGTGGTCATTGGCGGAATCGCGTGCGTGACGTTCGGGTTTTTTGCCGGGCATGCAGTCGCGAGCGGCTGGGTCGGTTTGCTGGCGAAGGGTGCGAAAGGACAGGCGGCGGCGCTTTATCTGCTCGCGTATTACCTGGGATCGAGCGTGCTGGGTTCGTGGGGTGGTCATTTCTGGACACTCGACGGTTGGCGCGGCGTGACCGGCCTCGTATTCGTCTTGTTACTGATCGGTCTGGTTAGCGCCGATATTTTGCGGCGACGCGAGCGGCGAGTGGTCGCTTAGATGCACAGGTGAACGCAACGAAAGGGGGTTGTCGGGATGGACAGTCTTCGGGTAAGTGCTTAGTCGTTTAAAACATCTGGCTGTGAAGCCCTAGTAATAAAGGGGCGGGGTGGACATTATGGAAGCTTGGGTAGAAGGAGCCGCTGTTAAAGCAAAACGGCGCGGCCTATACTCAGAACGCAGTGCGGCATTCAAGCGGCCACGTGAATGTCAGAGCATCCATGATGGGAGACGAGCATGATGAACACTTATTTCACGATCGGAGATTTCATCCTGATTATTCCGATGGCGCTTGCTGGAATCCTGTTCCTCGGTGCCGTTCCGTGTGCCACGCAATTGAGGAGAAATGCACTGCGAGTGTTTGGCGCGTTGCTGGGAGTGATGGTCGCGGTTTTATTAGTCGAGGGGTTACCGGCACTGGTCTAGTGCTCCTGGCCCGGAGGGGGGTGCTCGCGCCTGGGGTGGTTCGTTCTGCCTGCGGTGTGGGGATAGGGTGGAAGGGGTGCTGCTCGCGGCGAGTGTGAGGCGAGGGTGGAGTCCTTCTGCTCGCCGCAGCAGTCGGCTTAAATTGTATTTTCTTGCTTATTACTGTTAGCCCCTGTCCGGGGCGGGACTTCATTTCTTTTCAAACGCGAAAAGAAACGAAGCAAAGAAACGCGTTTCAAACCGCGAATACCTCAGTGTCGTCGTTGCACACTTCAGGTTTTTGGCCCGAACGTAGCAACGTCGCCAAACATTTAACCCGCAGTCGAACACCTCCCCCAAGGTCAAACGGCGCGCACACGCTTCGCCGGCAGGGCCGCAAGAAAACATCGTTGGCATGCGCCGCATGAACCGAATAACTGCGTACTCAACACAGATGAACCAACAAAAGAACCAACAAAACATACAGATCAACAGGTGAGTGGTGAGTCGGTCAGTGAAATAGCGGGCGTCGAAATTGCGTCAATTGGGCGGTGGGGGCGAGGCGTGTGTGCGGCGCTGGTGCTTGAGGAGGGTGTTCGACTGCGAGTTGAGGTTTCGGGGGCCGTGCTACGTTCGAACCAAAAACCTAAAATGGGCAACGACGACACTTAGGTATTGGCGGTTTGAACGCGTTTCTTTGCTTCGTTTCTTTTCGCGTTTGAAAAGAAATGAAGTCCTGCCCCGGATAGGGGCTAACAGAAATAAGCAAGAAAATCCGACATATGCAGAACGACCACGCGAGCAGGAGGACTCCACCCTTGCCCGACACTCGCCGCGAGCAGCACGAGCACCAGCACCAGCCCCACCGCCCCAAACCCGTCCCCCAAGCGCCAGCGCCCTTCAGCGATTCCGCGGTTATGCCACAACAGCCACAAAAAGAACAATCGCCAGCAAATGGCTGGCTGATCGACTGGTGCGAGCGCGGTCGCGTGCCAGATGCGCTCGTCCGCTCGGGCATGCGCCGGCTGATCAAGCGACGCTTGCGCGACGAACGCATCGACGACGGCGAAGCGCGTTCAAAACGCTTCAATCGCTTCGTCGATGAACTGCGCGCAAGTCCCATCGCGATCGAAACACAGTCGGCGAACACGCAACACTACGAACTGCCCGCGGCGTTTTTTACAGGTCATCTGGGCGCGCGCCTGAAGTATTCGTGCTGCCTGTATCGCACGGGCAAGGAGACGCTCGACGAAGCCGAGCGCGCGATGCTGGAGGAATATGCGGTGCGCGCGCAACTCACCGATGGCCAGCGCGTGCTCGACCTGGGCTGCGGCTGGGGCTCGCTTTCGCTCTGGCTCGCAGAGGCTTATCCAGCGTCGGAAATCGTGGCGTTATCGAATGCGCTCAGTCAGCGGAAGTTTATCGAGGGGCAGGCGGCGGCGCGCGGCATCCGGAATCTGACCGTGGTGACGGGCGATATCGTGGATTTCCAGTTCGATCCGGCCATTCTCGGCGAAGGCTTCGATCGTGTGCTGTCCATCGAAATGTTCGAGCACATGAAGAACTATCGGCTGTTGCTGAACAAGGTCGCCGCCTGGATGCGCGAGGACGCGAAGCTGTTCGTACATGTATTCGCGCATCGGATGCTGGCGTATCACTTCGACGCGAAAGACGGCACCGACTGGATGTCGAAATACTTCTTCACGGGTGGCACCATGCCGTCCGAAGCACTGCTGTTGTACTTTCAGGACGAGCTGACCATCGACCGGCAATGGTGGGTGAGCGGCACGCACTACCAGAAGACAGCCAACCAGTGGCTCGATAACCTCGATGCCGCGCGAAACCAACTGATGCCCTTGCTAGACCAAACCTACGGTCCCGCCGATGCCGCCATCTGGTTCCAGCGCTGGCGCATGTTCTATATGGCGGCGGCCGAACTGTTCGGCTACGCGGGCGGCAACGAATGGGGCGTCGCGCACTACCGCTTTTCCAAGCGGCGGGTGGCGTCGGTGGCCCCGGCGGCCCCGGTAGCTTAATTCGCGGCCATCAGTGCCGGGCGGCGCGAGAACCATGGGCGCGCGCCTTCGAGTTGCGCGGCGAGTTGGAAC
>NZ_JBAUSA010001084.1:0-1959 GCF_049581465.1 Caballeronia sp.
GCCCCGAAGGCCGCGACCAAGACGGCAGCAGTGCCCGTCAAGAAGGTTGCAGCCAAGAAAGTTGTAGCCAAGAAGGCCGCAGCGAAGCCCGTTGCAGCAGCGAAGAAAGTGGCCGTGAAGACGCCAGCAACACTGACGCCGATCAAGGACACGTTCACGAAGGCATCGCTGGTCGCGCATCTTGCGGACCGCTCAACGGTTGACCTCAAGGCAGTGAAGGCCGTGCTGGCAGCGCTCGAGGACACGATCCTCGGCGCGGTACACAAGAAGGGCGCGGGCGAGTTCACGTTGTCAGGCCTCTTGAAGATCTCGGCGCAAGTTGTGCCGGCCAAGAAGAGGCGCTTCGCGAAGGACCCGTTCTCCGGCGAAGACCGTTGGTTCCCGGCAAAGCCGGCAAGCGTACGCATCAAGGCGCGCGCGTTGAAGAAGCTGAAAGACGCAGCCGCTTAAGCTGAGATGAAGCGACGACGATGACGCCGGCGAGTAAGCCGGGCGCGCATCAGTCGAAAAAAATGGCCGGTATCCGCAAGGATGCCGGCCATTTTTTCTAGACGGGACCCCGCCCACGAGGCTCAATGCCCACTGCATAGCTTCCCGCAGCGGCAATCGCATGTTCTGTTTCGATCGGAGTAGTCATGCCGAACGCGTTTGCGCCCGCGACAACCAACGCCATCGCTTTCGCCGCGTCCCGTGAGTCGTTCCGCAGCGGATCGCTCAGCAACGCGAAGTTTAGCGATGTCGTTGAAGCGATGCCGGTGAGCGTGATCGAAAACGCAACGAGCAGAATGGTCAGATTCGTTGCGAAGGGCACCGGGAAAATAATGATGAACGATACTCGCCATTCATACAGGGCAACCAGGGAGGCTAGAATGACGGAGCAGATTGCCGAGCCTGCATTGCAGCCCCTGTTGAACATCGATGTAACCATGCCGCGCTCGTTTGTTGCACAAGGCTTCATCAATGGCGAGGACGCCAAGGAAGCCCCGTTTCCTACGGAGAACCCGGTCGACTCGCTTGAGGTTCCGAGCTACCGAGCGTTTCAAGTGACGATGATCAACGCCGGTAACCCGGCAATTTTCATCAACGCAGAAGCCCTCGGCTTGCGCGGCAATGAGATGCAGGCCGACGTGAACGACAACGCCGAACTGCTCAGGAAATGCGAAGCAATCCGCGCGTATGCCGCTGTTCGAATGCGCCGGGTAGACCCGACGACCATCAACATCAACGCGCGGATTCTTTCCATGGGCAAGCTGCACCACGCCACGACGGGAACCGGTGGGGTTGCAATCGCGGTCGCCGGCGCAATCCCCGGCACGGTCGTCAACAGGCTTGTCGCCAACAAGGCAGGCGGCTCAATCCGCTTTGGGCATCCCTCGGGCGTGATGGCAGTGGGCGCGCAAGCGGAGCAGAAGGACGGCGCGTGGGTCGTCACCAAGGCGATCATGCTTCGTACGGCGCGCCGGCTGATGGAAGGGCCGTCGTCTCTCGCCCCCGAACTCCGGACACTTCATCATGACTACTGCCACGCCTGACGTTCTTGCCGACCTCGCCCCGACTGGGCAGCTTCGCGCGGCGATCAATTTTGGCAACCCGATTCTCGCTTCCAAAGATCCTGTCACCCAGCAACCCGAAGGGGTGTCCGTTGACTTGTCGCGGGAGCTGGCGAGGCAGCTCGGCGTCCCAGTTGAATTTGTTACCTATGATGCGGCGGGCAAAGTTGTCGCCGGACTCGATAGAGACGAGTGGGATGTTGCCTTCGTTGCGCGTGACCCCGTCCGGGGAAAAGGTATCGAACAGACGTTTCCCTACGTTCTTATCGAAGGCGCTTATCTAGTCCGCGACGACTCGCCGATCCGTTCGAACGAAGCGGTGGACCGCGTGGGAACCACGGTCGTTGTCGGCAAGGGGAGCGCCTACGATTTGTTTCTGACTCGAACACTCGCGCACGCGACGATCGTG
>NZ_JBAUSA010001085.1:0-1605 GCF_049581465.1 Caballeronia sp.
GTTCTGGGCCGGGCTGTTCACACTCGGGCTCATGGCGGCTATCGCCCTGACGGTGTTCTTTTTCAACGTCGACCGGACGGTGCGTGTGCCGTACGACCTCGTGGCGCGCACCAACGTGACGGGCCTCTATAGCGACGCGGACGTGCGTTATCGTGGGCTCGGCGTGGGCAAGGTGCAGTCAATCAAGTTCGATCACGACCATCCGGGCGAGATTCGCATCCGCATCATGGTCGATAAAAACGCGCCGATCACGCAGTCCACGTTCGCGACGCTGGGCTTCCAGGGCGTGACCGGAATCGCGTTCGTGCAACTCGAGGACACCGGCAAGGATCTGTCGCCGCTGCCGTCATCGCTGAGCCATGTGGCCCAGCTGCCCATGCGGCCCGGCCTCTTCGATCAGTTACAGGAACGTGGCGACATATTGATCAAGAAATTTGAACGTATTGCCGACGATGCGGACAAATTCCTCTCCGACGACATGCGCAACCAGGTCATGCAAACCGCGCAAAGCCTGCAAGGCGCGGCCGACGGCATCGCTTTGTTGAGCAAGCAGGCGGGTCCGGTGGCGGCGAAATTGCCGCAAACGCTGGCCCAACTGGACCGGACGCTCGCGTCCACGAACGCGCTTGCGGTCAGCCTGGACCGGGCGGATGGTCCGCTCATGACCAACCTGAACAAGGTTGGTGACGCGGCGGAACGTGCGGGCCGCGTGATGAACGAGGTCAACGATTCTTTGCAGGAAATGACGGCGCGGGTGGGCTACGAGACCCTGCCGCGCGTGAATTCCCTCGCTGAGGACGTGGGTAGCGCGGCGCGTTCGGTGGATGCGGCGGCCGACACCTTCAACAAGAATCCGCGCAGCGTGCTGTTCGGTGCGGCGCCACCGGCGCCGGGACCGGGCGAGCCGGGCTTTCAATGGCCGTCGGCGGCGGCCAAGTGAAACGGCCCGGTTCGCCGCTCACGCCTGTTTGACGTACTGAAGTTTCGTTTTTTGAACAGTTATCTTGGTTTGAGTACTTTGGGAAATTTGAAAAGAGGAACCGTGATGCCACACACGATCTTGCAGGCGATGCGCTTATCGAAGCGCACTACGCGCCCGCTACCGCGAGCGCGCGCCGGTTTTATCTATGTCAGCCTGGCGGCGCTGCTGGCCGTCGGCGGCTGCGTGTCGGGGCCGTCCGCGGCGGTATCGAATATTCGATACGACCTTGGTAAGCCCACGCCACTCGGCGACACCATGAACATGCCGCCGGTAAAAATGCTTGCGGTAAGCGCTGCGAAAGATCTCAATTCGGAGGGCATTGTTTATCGGCTGAAATATGCCGATGCCCAGCGCACCGCCGTCTATTCGAACAGCCACTGGACCATGTCGCCCGCCGAGCTCCTGACGCAGCGTATCCGGGCTGCCCTGGCGTCGCGCGGGACGGTGCTGACGGGCTCGGACCCGGCGCGCGCACCTTTGTTGCAGGTGGATTTGACGGACTTCGAGCAGGTCTTCGATTCGGCCTCCGAAAGCCACGGCGAAATATCGGCGCGAGCTACCTTGTCGCATCACGGGCAGGTGATCAGCCAGCGCACGTTCATTGCTCGGGCGCCGTCTTATAC
>NZ_JBAUSA010001086.1:0-3082 GCF_049581465.1 Caballeronia sp.
GCTGCAATACCTGCCCGAGCGATATCGGCTGGACCTTTCCACGCTTAAACCCGCTTCTACCGATGCCAGTTTCCGGCGATATTTCCGGTTGACCGCCGCCAGCGACGCCGGCAAGACGCTGATTGCCGTCGATGCCCCGCCGCCCGAGAAGTGCCGCGAGTTCGTGCAGGTGGCGGCCTTGCTGCGCGATGCCGGCGTGCATGTGCCGCACATCCTGGAGACCGATTTCGACGCCGGTTTCATGCTGGTCACGGATCTTGGCACGACCACGTACCTCTGCGTCCTCGATGAAAAGAACGCCCGGCCATTGATGCGCTCGGCGATCGATATGCTGATCAAGTTCCAGGTGACATCGCGGGAAGGCGTGCTGCCTGCGTTCGACGAAGCGTTCCTGCGCCGCGAAATGGAGTTGATGCCGGAGTGGTTCGTGACGCGGCATCTGGGTCATACGCTGGACGTAGCCGAACGCAAGGTGCTGGATGACACGTTTTCCGTCCTCGTTCAGAGCGCGCTGGCCCAGCCGCAGGTTTTCATGCTGCGCGATTTCATGCCGCGCAACCTGATGGTCAGCGAGCCGATTCCCGGCGTGCTCGACTTCCAGGACGCGGTGTATGGGCCGCTGACGTATGACATCGCCTCGTTGCTGCGCGACGCATTCGTTAGCTGGGAAGAGGCGTTCGAACTCGATTGCTTCGTGTATTACTGGGAAGGTGCGCGCAAGGCCGGTTTGCCGGTGAACGAGGATTTCGGCGAGTTCTACCGGCAGATCGAATGGATGGGTTTGCAGCGGCACATCAAGGTGCTCGGGCTGTTTGCCCGGATTTATCACCGCGATGGGAAGCCGCAGTATCTGGCCGATCTGCCCCGGTTTATTGGCTATGCACGGAAGGTTTCCGAGCGTTACCGGCCGTTGCGGCCGTTTGCGCGGCTGCTCGATACGCTGGAAGGGCGCGCGGTTGATGTGGGTTACACGTTTTGACGGCTCTCAGCGTAGCGATGATTTTCGCCGCCGGACGCGGCGAGCGCATGCGGCCGCTGACGGATTCATGCCCCAAGCCTTTGCTTAAAGTTGGCGGGAAACCGTTGATCGTCTGGCAGATTGAACGGCTCGCTGCGGCGGGCTTCAAGACGATTGTCATCAATCACGCGTGGCTTGGGCGGATGTTTCATTCCAATCTCGGCGATGGCTCGCGCTGGAGCGTTGAAATCCGCTACTCGCATGAGATGCACGCGCTTGAGACGGCTGGTGGAATTGCCAAAGCTTTGCCGCTGCTCGAGAAAGACGGCGAAGCCACTATTTTTGCAGCAGTCAGCGGCGACGTGTTCTGCGAATTCGACTACGCACGGCTGCGCGAGCACGCCGCGAGAATGGCGCTCGAAGCGCAACCTGCGATGCATCTGGTGATGGTGCCGAACCCGCCGTTTCATTCCCTTGGTGATTTCGCGCTGGCTCCTGAAGGCACGCTTTCCCTTGATGGCTCAACGCACTACACCTTCGGCAATATCGGCTTATACGACACGCGCATGTTCCGCGATCTTGCGCCCACCACGCGGCGCGCGTTGACACCGTACTATCGCGAGACGATTGCGGCCGGACGCGCTACGGGCGAGTTGTATGAAGGGCGATGGGAAAACGTTGGAACGCCAGCGCAGTTGGAAGAGTTGGACGCTGCGTTACGAGGCAAGTAAGCGGGTTTTGGCCACATTCGGCTACAAACTAAAGATTATTTTGTCCCATAGGTAGCGTCGTGATTCGGCTCAATGGTCAAGAATCGTAGATAGTCTCCGTCGCGAAGTACCGTCGCACGGCGTGCCTGGGTTATCCGCAGGGAATACACCGCATCAATGCCCAGTGGGGGCCGCACGCTGGTGATTTTTTCCCACTTCAGCCCTTGATCCAAGTAGACCTGATCCCACGTCAGTTGCAGAAGTTTTTTGAGCGTTGCAAGAACGCGGGATGCCTCCGTTTTATCCAGCGCCACCCATTGTCGCTGGAAGACAAGGCTATTTAGATCCACCTTTACGGGATCGCTTTTCTTCGGCATTTCCCAACTCTTTGAAAAGCGTGTCCGGGTTGGATTCTTGAGGCGGACTCGCTTGAGCCCAAGCTAAAGCCTCTCGCAGGTCTTGCCGAGCTTCCGCTGCGTGCATCCACGCTTCGTTTTCGGGTATCACGAGCGCAGTACGCACCAGCCAAACACCGGGCTCGCGCTCCTCTACGAGCACTTGCCGACCGGCGTATTCCTTGCCAAGCGAAATCTGCCCACTAGAACCAACCACCTTCACACTGGTTTTTGGGTCCGACAGTGTTGTTCTCATCGCGCACCTAAGAACGTTGACGTTGATGTAATTTTTTATCGTTCGGTTACTCGCCAATGGCTCATGAGCCCGCAGCAGGTGAACCAAAACAGACTTGTTGCGGCATGATAGCACAACCGCATGAATCTAAACCGGCGAGCATCGGGGTCACAATCAAGCTTTTGCAACTTACAAAGATCACGTCTCGGGCTGACACCTCCCGCGATCAATGCCAGCTCGACCGCCTCCGAACAGCCGTTTTTGCCGCAATGGTAAAATCCGCTCCTCCTTTCGTCTCACTGCGCGGTTGCCCCCACCATGTCCGATACCCGTCCCGAAACCCTCTTCGCGCTCACCGCGCTTTCCCCGCTCGACGGCCGCTACGCCGCCAAAACGGAAGCATTGCGCGAATGGCTGTCCGAATATGCGTTCATGAAGCATCGCGTGAAGGTGGAAGTTCACTGGCTGATCGCGCTGTCGCAAGCGGGATTCAGCGAAATCCCGCCCTTCTCCAACGCTTCCGAAGACTTCCTGATCCAGCTCGCCGAGCGCTTCACCGCCCACGACGCCGCGCGCATCAAGGACATCGAAAAGGTCACGAATCACGACGTCAAGGCCGTTGAATACTGGCTCAAGGAGTCGGTAAAAGGGCAGCCGGAACTGGAGCGCGCCAGTGAGTTCATCCACTTCGCGTGCACGTCGGAAGATATCAACAACACGTCGCACGGCATGATGATCGCCGGTGCGCGCGAGCACGTGATCCTGCCCGCGCTGCGCGCCGTTC
>NZ_JBAUSA010001087.1:0-3120 GCF_049581465.1 Caballeronia sp.
GCAGGCGTCCCAATCGTTGCGCATCGGGGCGCAGTTTGACCCCCAATCGGCGTCGAAGGTTGAAACGCCGGCGCCGACCCGCGCGGCCTGCTCCGGTCTTCCGCTTCCTGACATCTCGAATCGTCGCTGGCCGATCATCTGGCTCACCAGCAAGTTATCGAGGAGCTGTCCGCAAGTAAAAGCCCGCTCATCGTTCGGGAGTTCTTTAGGGAAATTCGCGACGCGAGCGACCTCTTGGCGAGGCTGATTTCGTCGGGAGCAGGAATGCTTGCCAAGGAGGTCGATCCACTTATTTTCCAGCGGCGCCTGTAACGCACGATAGAAGCGGGCGTGATCGTAAAGATGCTCGATCACCCGGGCCAAAGCGGGCTTCACGCCGCAATTAATCTGATCAGGCGGCGTCAACAGTGATGATGCCAATTATGGAGGTCAGCTCTTTGTTAATCCGATGCGTTAGTTCTCGACGCCAGAAAAGTCAGTGGCAGCAATTTCGTGCGCTTCGGCCACTGCGCCTATGCAACACGTCGTCGCTTTCTCTATCACGTCGTGATTTGCTATCTGTATGTCCACTTTCGCGCTCCATCAGATCGATTGTCGTCAGGGCTCGTATGCTACAGGTCAAGCTGAATGGCTGACATTGGCCGTTCTTTATTTCGTCGCCACGCCGCCGGGCTTGACTTGACCTGCTGCGAAAAGACCGGAGTGAAATGGCTCTGATCCACAAAGCCAGTCGCCGGCGCTACCTGACACAATCGCTCGTTAGTATTGAGAACGAGATGCTTTGCGAGCTCTACACGTTGATGAATTAGCCACTGGTGGGGAGCGCAACCGACTGTTCGCTTGAAAGCTCGGCTGAGATATCCAAGTGATAGACGACTTGTATTGGCAAGTTCACTGACACTCCCGACAGCTTGGCTCCGCGCCCGAGGCCGTTGGCACCAAGTCCTGTGATGTAACCTGGTGTTACGAAAAATGATCCGAACTAATTATGTAGTCGCAAAGTCACCGCGAGCAGAGCGCAACTGCTAGATCCGCGCGACGTCTGACGGTGCTGTCTATGTCGCTGATCACCTTCTTTTCTTGCCGAAGATCGTCAAGCGGGAGGTTGCATTTCAGCGGCCGTCCGAATCGAAGTCTCGCATCGAGAAGGGCCGGCTTCGAGCGCCATAAACCTTCGTATCGTTTCGGTTACCCCTTGTGATACCCGACGATTGCTTAGGTTCAATTGAGCCGGTGATCGCGATCGTCTTTGGTTAGGTCAATAGAAAAGCATACAGGCTCATCAGGCGCGACTGCGAAAATGATGATCAAAGACCTGCAGCGATAACATCAAGAGGAGATCACAATGCCTAACTGCTCCGAAAGTCTTGGATCCGGCAGAGGCGCGCGATGCGCAGTGTGTGATGGTAAGTTTGGTCTCGTCCGACACTATTCGTGGCGAACTCCCCTTTGCTCCAGGAAGTGTGTCGACCACTTCAGAGGT
This sequence comes from Caballeronia sp., assembly GCF_049581465.1. Classification (GTDB taxonomy): domain Bacteria; phylum Pseudomonadota; class Gammaproteobacteria; order Burkholderiales; family Burkholderiaceae; genus Caballeronia. Next base: position 1,484 of record NZ_JBAUSA010001087.1, read on the forward strand.
CGCCAAGCCAGCTACCGGAATTGGCTGCTCTGGCCGCAAATTGCCTCAGGCGAAAGAATCGATAACCGCGCGAGGGCTCTATGACCATTGAGCAGGTCTCACAACGAGGCAAGGAATACTTGAAATCGGCGGAGACCTTGCTTCGCGCTGCCCAAACCATGACCGATCGAACGATTGCGGGTCAGCTTAAGGCTCTTGCCGATGACTACGAGCGGCGAGCTGAGAAGGCTACGCATGTTGATACAGCCAAAGCCCTCGCTCGATCGGCGGCTAACGCTGAAGACGAGTGGTGGACATGACCTAACGGACAGCCTGCGAGCATACCTTGCGGAAAGAAATGCGCAGTGAATGCCCGTGCACGATTCAGTCACGTCAACGCGGCCTCCCTTTCTGACCAATGTTTGGAGCGAACATGAGCGAAATTATTCGATTTGTCCCAAAGTATGAGCGGGATCGAGCGCGTCTAATTCGAAGGGCCCGTGCGATATACGACAGTATATTCCCGCCGGTTGATCCAGCCAGCGAGAAGCAGAACAAGGCACCCGTAGGTCATGCGGCCAGCGGCGCCAATGACCATCGTAGCGACGGGACTCTTCTGTCGTGATCAAGGTCATCGCCGTGCTCTGCAGTCTCTCCTCTCCAGCTAACTGCCACGAGCAGACAGTCACCACCTCGGACTTTGCTGAGGTCTCAATGCAATCCTGCCTGATGGGCGCGCCGCAGCTCGCCGAGTGGATGAAGCAGCATCCCGCCGAGCGCCTGGCAGCATGGCGCTGCGTGGTCGGCGAACGGAATGGTAGAGGAGTCTAAGCTGCAAAGTGGCTTTCTTTGAGAATCTACGGCCAATGCGACTGGCGCTGCGTTGTCAATTGCGAGTTAATCCAAGTCTGCCTGGCGCTTTCCTCCCGTGCGACCGGGGGCAGCATCGCCCTGCGGGTGGGTTCGCGAGCTGCACATATTTCTTGAATATCTGTCCTCGTGCTCGGCGAAAGTCAGGAGCGCTCGTCGAAATCAACGGATCGGACGGAGCAAGGCAGGTAAATGAAGATGTCGGACGAGGGTGCGAGATATGAAAGCTGGGTCGGCGCGGCGAGCGGCCGCCATCAGAACATGCCGATCGCCACGGTCGCCCTAATTCTTTGCCTGTTCGCGGGCCTGCATTTTGCGTTCTGGAGTCTGGTGGAACCACGTATGGCTGCGGCACAGGTCGAAGGGAAGCTGCCGAGCGTCTCGTACAATCGATTTGCCAAGCGATCTTCCGGAGATCTGGCCGTATCTGAAGCGCAGATCCGCACCGATCTCACCGCGATTGCCAAACAGGCAAAGGCGGTACGCACCTACGCCTCAACGCAAGGTCTGGAACGCGTTCCAGAGATCGCGGCTGAACTCGGGCTGACGGTCACGCTGGGCATCTGGATCGATAAGGATGATGCCCGAAACGAACGCGAGATCGAGAGTGCCCTCGACCTGGCAAGGCGCTATCCCAATGTTACCCGGCTGGTCGTGGGCAATGAGACGATTTTCCGGCACGAACACACCGCGGCCGAACTTGCCAAAATTGTCCGCCGCGTAAAGCGAGACAGTCCGGTGCCGGTGGCGGCCGCCGACCACTGGAATACATTTCTTGACCATCCTGA
>NZ_JBAUSA010001088.1:0-1684 GCF_049581465.1 Caballeronia sp.
GAGATGCCCGATACCGCGAGGGTCATGCCCAGGCGGTCGGGCCAGCGATTGCGCCACACCGCCGACACAATCCCAATCGTCATCCCAAAGATGACTGCCCACACCATGCTCACCAGCGTCAGCAGCAAAGTCGGCATGAATCGCTCTCCGATCTCGACGCTGACGGGCCGTTTGCTGCGCGTCGAAGTGCCGAAATCGCCATGCGCAATCCGCCAGAAGAAGTTCACGAATTGCTGCGGCAGCGGTTTGTCGAGACCGAGGTCGCTGCGCACCAGCGTAATGGTGGCTTCATCGGCTTCAGGGCCGGCCGCGAGACGCGCCGGATCGCCGGGTAATAGATGCACGAACAGGAACACCAGCACCGCGACGATCAGCAGTGTCGGCAGAAGGCCCATGAGACGTTTGACGAGAAAATTCAGCATGAAGACAATCCGGCTGTGTTGCGGCGTGACAGGTGTGGCAACTGGACGTGTCCCGTTGCCACCTGGTGGAACGATTACTTGAGCGCGATCTCGTCAAAATTGAACGAGCCGTCCGGTGCCACGTAAGCACCCGACAAGCGCTTGCTGCGCGCATAGACGACTTTTTCCTGAACCAGGAAAATCCACGGCGCATCGGCCCAGATGCGCTTTTGCGCGTCCGAGTACAGCGCGGTTTTCTGCGCACGATCGGTGGTTTCCAGCGCCTTGGACAAGTCGCTATCGACGTTATCGTTCTTGTAGTACGACGTGTTTGCGAGCTTCGGCGGTATCGAGGCCGATGCCAGCAACGGCGAGATCGCCCAGTCGGCTTCGCCCGTGGACGACGACCAGCCGATGTAGTACATGCGCACCGGCGCGGTTGCGGGGTCCTGCGCGCTTTCGACCTTAGCGACCCGCTGGCCTGCCTCAAGCGCTTCGACCTTCACCTTCACACCGACCTGCGCGAGCTGCTGCTGCACGAATTGAATGACCTTTTGCGAGGTTGAGTTGTTGTACCCCGACCAGAGCGTGGATTCGAAACCGTCCGGATAGCCCGCCTCTTTCAGCAACGCACGGGCCTTCGCCGGATCGTACGGCCACGGTCCGGACTTTGTTGCGTAGTCCACACCTTGCGGCACGACACCGTCTGCCGGCGTCGCATAACCCGAGAACGCCACCTTCGTGAGCGCGTCCTTGTTCACCGCGTAGTTGAGCGCCTCGCGGACCTTGGGGTTATCGAACGGCTTCTGAGTGACGTTCAGGCTGATATAGCGCTGGATGATCGACGGCGCGGCGAGCAGATCGACCTTCGGGTCGGTCTTGAGCATGGCGGCCTGTTCAAACGGCACCTGGAACGCGAAATCCGCTTCGCCCGTGCGCATCAGCGCGGCGCGCGTGTTGTTGTCGACCACCGGCTTCCAGTCGATGGCGTCGACCTTCGGATAGCCCTTCTTCCAGTAGCCGGCGAACTTCTTCACCGTCAGGTCGCCCGCCGGGTCCCACTTCACCAGTTCGAACGGACCCGTGCCGACCGGATGGAAGGCAATGTCCTTGCCGTACTTCTTCAGCGCGTCCGGCGAAATCATCACCGCCGACGGATGCGCCAGTACGTTGATGAACGCCGAAAACGGCGCCTTCAGCGTGATCTTCACCGTGTACGGGTCGATCACTTCGGTCCTCTCGATGCGGCTGAACATGTTGTAGCGCTTGAGCCTGTTCGCCGG
>NZ_JBAUSA010001089.1:0-2594 GCF_049581465.1 Caballeronia sp.
CCTCGTCAACATGGTGTTGATGCAACTGGAGATGGCCGGCATCACCAAACCGGCTACGTCATAATGTCCGCCATGATTACAGTCAATGTCGAACTGGGCGATCGCGCCTATCCCATCCATATCGGCGCAGGGCTGATTGGCCGCACCGAACTGTACGCGCCGCACATCGCGGGCTCGTCGGTCGCGATCGTCACCAATACAACGGTCGATCCGCTCTATGGCGATGCACTGCGTGCCGCGCTCGCGCCGCTCGGCAAACACGTCACAACGGTCGTTTTGCCCGATGGCGAAGCGCACAAGAATCTTGACACACTGAACCAGATCTTCAGCGCGCTTCTGGCCGGCCGCGCCGATCGCAAGACCACGCTGATTGCATTGGGCGGCGGAGTGATTGGCGACATGACCGGTTTTGCCGCGGCTTGTTACATGCGAGGCGTGCCGTTCATCCAGGTACCGACCACGCTGCTGGCGCAGGTCGATTCGTCGGTCGGCGGCAAGACGGGCATCAATCATCCGCTTGGCAAGAACATGATCGGCGCGTTTTATCAGCCGCAAGCCGTGATCGCGGACATCGCGGTGCTGCAGACCCTGCCGCCGCGTGAACTCGCCGCGGGTATCGCGGAAGTGATCAAGACGGGCGCAATTGCCGACAGTGAATTTTTCGACTGGATCGAGGCGAATATCGCGGGACTGAACGCATGCGACCCGTCCGCGCTAGCGCATGCCGTCAAGCGGTCGTGCGAAGTAAAGGCGTCGGTGGTTGCCGCCGACGAGCGCGAAGGCGGCGTGCGAGCTATCCTCAATTTCGGTCACACATTTGGTCACGCGATTGAAGCAGGGCTCGGTTACGGTGAATGGCTGCATGGTGAAGCAGTAGGTTGCGGCATGGTGATGGCGGCCGATCTTTCAGTTCGTCTTGGCCGGCTGGATGAAGCATCGCGCGCGCGTCTCACGGGACTGGTGACCGCGGCTAAATTGCCGGTCAAAGCGCCAGCGCTGGGCGCGGACCGGTATATCGATTTGATGAAGGTCGACAAGAAAGCTGAAGCGGGCGAAATCAAGTTCATCCTGCTCACGCGTTTCGGTGACACGCTCATTACAGGCGCGCCGGACGACGCGGTACGTGCAACGCTCGCGGCGAGCGTCTGATAACGCGCTGTCGGCGCCGCCCATCGCGTCTACCCTGATGACAGCACGCCTTTTAGCGCAACGTTTAGCGCGACGATGAGCGCAACGAAGACCCGGAGCAGCCGTTGAGCGACAAACAGTCCCGCGTATCGAGCAGCACAGCGACCTCGTTCGCGTTCGAGGCGCATCTCGCCCCCTATGCTGCGCATTCCGCTGAATCGCGCGGGCGCCGCTTCGAGGAAAAGCCGCCGAGCGCGCGCACCGAATTCCAGCGCGATCGCGATCGAATCGTTCACTCCACGGCGTTCCGCCGTCTTGAATACAAGACGCAGGTTTTCGTCAATCACGAAGGCGACCTGTTTCGCACGCGGCTCACGCACAGTCTGGAAGTCGCGCAAATCGCACGTTCCGTCGCGCGCAACCTGCGCGTGAATGAGGATCTCGTCGAAGCAATTTCGCTTGCCCACGATCTTGGCCATACGCCGTTCGGCCATGCCGGACAGGACGCGCTCAACGATTGCATGCGCGAGCACGGTGGCTTCGAGCACAATTTGCAGAGCCTCGTAGTGGTCGACGAACTGGAAGAACATTACGGCGCGTTCGACGGCCTGAATCTCTGCTTCGAAACACGCGAAGGCATTCTCAAGCACTGCTCGCGCGAAAACGCACTGAAACTCGGCGCGTTGGGCGAGCGGTTCTTGAACCGCACGCAACCGTCGCTAGAAGCGCAGATCGCGAATGTCGCCGACGAAATTGCCTACAACAATCATGATGTCGACGACGGTCTGCGCTCCGGCCTGATCACGCTCGACCAACTCGCCGATGTCGCGTTGTGGCAAACGCACTACGAAAAGGCGCGCCTTGAGTATCCGGACATTGAAGGGCGCAGGCTGATCAACGAGACCATCCGGCGCATCATCAATACGCTGATCGTGGACCTGATCGATGCGACCCGCGCAAGGCTGGCGCACATGCAGCCGGCATCGCTCGACGACGTGCGCAACGCGCCGCCGCTCGTGCTGCACGGCGCGGAAGTCGCCGCGCAAGCCGCCGAACTCAAGCGCTTCCTGTACAAGAACCTGTACCGCCATTACCGCGTGATGCGCATGGCGAACAAGGCGCGTCGCGTGGTGACGGGCTTGTTTAACGCGTTCGATGAAGATCCTCGCCTGCTCCCGCCGGCATATCAGGCACGCGGACGTGTCGAGGAAGAATCGGCCAACGATCCCGACGGCAGTGTCGGTGCGACGGACAGTTCGCAGGCGCGCCTGATCGCGCATTACATCGCAGGAATGACGGATCGCTACGCGCTGAAAGAGTACGGACGTTTGTTCGTCATCGAAGACATCTAGAATCGCGCGCTCCACGATCAAAGAAGCTGGAGGCTGCTGAGCGGCCGGCTGTGCGTCCTCGATCCGGCGAGCGGCGCGCGCGTCAACTAAAAGGGTGCAAAAGACATGAGAAGC
>NZ_JBAUSA010001090.1:0-4537 GCF_049581465.1 Caballeronia sp.
CGGCCAGTTGCTTGCGGTGATCGAGTCTCCTGAACTCGACCAGCAATTGCTGCAAGCCCGCGCCGACCTCGCGAGCGCCACGGCCAATGCCGCGCTGGCAGGGACCACGGCAAAACGTTGGCAGGCGCTGCTCGGAACCGACTCGGTCGCCCAGCAGGAAGTCGATGAACGCACCAGCGACTACTCAGCCAAGAAAGCGATCGTTGCATCCGCCCAGGCCAACGTCGCACGGTTGATCGCGACCAAGGGCTTCGAGCGGATCGTCGCACCGTTTGACGGCGTGGTGACCGCCCGCGATACCGATGTCGGCGCGTTGATCAACGCCGGCAGTGGTGGCGTGGGACAGGAGTTGTTTGCAATCTCCGATGTCAAGAAGTTGCGCGTGTATGTGCAAGTCCCGCAAAGCTACGCCCCGGTGGTACGCGCCGGATCGAGCGCAACGCTTAGCGTGCCTGAATATCCGGGCCAGCAGTTCACCGCCCGCGTGATTGCATCGGCTGATTCCGTGAATTCGAATTCAGGCACCACGCTGGTTCAGTTGCTGGTCGACAACAGCGACGGCAAGCTGCTGCCCGGCGGCTTTGCAAGCCTGCAATTCAAGCTTCCCATTGAAGTCAACGCGGTGCGCGTACCGGCAAGCGCCCTGGTATTCGACAGCCGCGGCCTATCGGTCGCGACGCTCGCAGCGGACGGACACGTCGCGTTCAAGAAGGTCACGATCAACCGCGATTTCGGCGACTCGGTCGAGATCGGTTCCGGGATCAGCGCCACCGATCGCGTGATCGATACGCCGCCGGATGGTCTTGTCGACGGTGACCGCGTGCGCGTGGCCGCGACCAAGCCAAAGGCGGCGGCCCATGGCTGAGTACGCAACCCCGTTTGCGCGCGCGTTTCTGCTAGCGGGCTCGTTCACGCTAAGCGCCTGTTCCCTCGCACCCGTCTACACAGTGCCGCCGACTCCGCAAGCAGCGCAGTATCGCGGCACGGGTCCATGGGTCAGCGCGCAGCCGGCGGATCAGTTGCGCCGCGACGGCTGGTGGAAGATCTACGGCGACCCGCAACTAGACGATCTGCAACAGCGCCTGCTCGCGAACAATACAGACCTTGCCGCGGCGCTCGCGCATTATCAGGAGGCGCAGGCTTTCGTCGAACAGGTTTCATCGGGTCTTTTTCCGACAATCAACGCGGGCGCCTCGCCCCAGCGTGTTCGCCAGTCCGATAACCGGCCGTTGCGCGTTGGCGGACCGAACAACTACAACTCCGCGACGCTGGGTGGCGAGATCGATTACGACCTCGACTTGTGGGGTCGTGTGCGTGATTCCGTCGTGGCCGGCAAGGATGATGCGCAAGCGTCGAAGGCCGATCTGGCATCGGTTCAGTTGAGCTTGCAAGTGCAACTGGCCGACAATTACATTCGACTGCGCGGGCTCGACCAGCAAACGAAGCTGCTCGACGAAACCGTCGTGGCGTTTGCAAGAGCGCTGCAATTGACCCAAACGCTGCATGGGGGCGGGATCGTTTCCGGACTCGATGTCTCCCGTGCGCAGACGCAGTTGTCATCGGCGAAATCGCAGTTGTCGCAAAACCTGGCGCAACGCGCATTGATAGAACATGCGATCGCGGTGCTCGTCGGCGCGTCCGCTTCAGAATTCACGCTGGCCCAGCAAACCACGCCGATTCCGCTCCCCGTGATTCCCGTGGGCGTACCCTCGACGCTGCTGCAACGCCGCCCGGATATAGCCGCTGCGGAGCGCCGCGTGGCTAGCGCGAATGCGAAGATTGGCGTCGCGCGCGCAGCCTATTTCCCTTCTCTTACACTAAGCGCTCAAGGCGGATTGCAAAGCGCGGTCTATTCCAATCTGCTAAGCGCACCTAGCTTGTATTGGGCGATCGGCCCGCAACTGGCGCAGTATATTTTCGACGGAGGCTTGCGTCATGCGCGGTTGCAATCTGCTAAGGCCGCGACCAATGAAGCGGGCGCGCGCTATCGTGGGGTCGTCCTGTCAGCGTTTCAGCAGATTGAAGACAACTTGTCCCTGCTGGCAGATCTCGGCACGGCCCTTCAGGAGCAACGGGACGCAAGCGATGCGGCTGAGCACTCAGTCGATCTGGCATTGAACCGGTATAAACAAGGTGCGGTGGGCTATCTCGACGTCGTCCAGGCGCAAACGGCCCAACTCGATGCACAACGCAGCGTGCTGGACCTTCAGACGCGCCAGTTGAGCGCTAATGTGCAACTCGTGCACGCGCTGGGCGGCGGATGGTCCAGCGAGGAACTTGCCAACACTGACGCTGCGCCTGTGCTGGTCTCGACCGATGGTGGCGCACGCGCCAAGCCGGACTAAGCGCGACGTGGCGCTCGATACGGGTTCAGATAGCAGCGCTATTCGTGCCCGTATCGAGCGCGCTTTTCCCATGCAGGCTCGCCCCAACCTCCCCCGTACCCCTCAATCGCGCCCCGGTAACATCCTCGCGAGCAAGCGCTGCTTATCGAACAGTTCGTGCTTGATCACCGCAAGCAAATGCCCCGCTACCGCGAACAGCAACACGTAATTCAATGCGATATGTATCGTCTTCAGGATGCCTTTGAGCATCGTGTCGGGACCGATGATCGTCGGCAACGGCAACACCCCGAGATATACCACCTGAATGCCGGCGGCCGAACTATACAAATAGCCCGTCACCGGGATAGTCAGCATCAGGATATAGAGCGCAGCGTGACCCGCGTGCGCGGCCAACTTTTCCCACGTATGCATGCCGGCAGGCAACGCAGGCGCCGGGTGCGTGGCGCGCCAGAGCAGACGGATCAGCGCAAGCACAAGTACCGTCACGCCAATCCATTTATGCCAGGAAAAGTAGCGGAGTTTGGCCGGCGTGAAGCCCGGTATATCGGTCATGATCCAGCCGAGCGAGAAACCCCACACGATCAGCGCAGCGATGATCCAGTGAAACGCTATAGCGATGCTCGTGTATCGGGACGGCGCGGCTTTGAGCGACGACGCGTAAGAAATAGACATGATAGTGGCCGGTGACCAAGCAGATCGTGGGGCGACGCGACATCCGGTATCGAACCGACTGAGAAACGCTTGTTCCGGCTTTCAGGAATCAAACGCGATACGCGGGAGGCGCCAGGCATCGACGAATGATAAGAGAGCACTTCTACACTGATAAGCCGCACGCAGGCGACAGTTTGTTTCCCTCACGACGATAATCCACGTTAGGCGCTAGGCGCCTGCAATATCTGCGCGGCGTTTAATACTTGCGGCTAGGGGAAACGTCCTGCCAAACCGCTCACGCTGCTCACGCCGCTCCAGTGCTGAAACGGCTTCATCTACACCCACCCCTGTCCTTCAACGGTCGCGATCCACACCAGGTTCGCGCGTCAGCGCGCGCAAACCAATATCCTCACCCTATCTGCAACGTCAGCTCTCCAAAGCACCCGGCGCTCCGCGCATGGGTCTCAACGGGGCAGCGGGAACCAGCAAGGCAGACACTACGATCGCGATCGCAATCGCGAAGATGGCCAAAAACGTGAGATGCAGCGACTGGTGCAATGCGAGGCGGATGGCAACGTCGGCGCCGCCACTGGCGGGTGAGCTTTCGAGCACTTGTCGAAGCTGATCCGACGTCACCACGCCGAGAACCTTCGAATGCGTAAGCCCGTAGTTGAGCACCGCGCCGAACACCGTCGCGCCCAGCGTGCTGCCGAGATTGCGCGAAAAAAGATTTGACGCCGTTGCACTGCCGCGCTGCGACGAATCGACCAGTTCCTGGATCAGCACCAGTGTACTCACGCTCGACGTACCCATGCCGAAGCCCATCACCAACGAACCGATCCCAGCGACAACCGGCGAACTTTCCGGGCTCAGCAGCACGAACAGGATGGCGCCAACCGGCAGGATAAAACTGCCGCCGACCAGAATCCGCCGCAGAGCGAATCGATGAAATGACCGTGCCGCCAGCGTGGCGCCAACAGGCCAGCCGACCATCATCATGGTAAGCGCAAGGCCGGCGACCACCGGCGAGCGGTGCAGTACACCTTGCACATACATGGGCAGGAAGGTAGTCAGGCCCATCAGCGCCATGCCGGCAAACACGGTCGCCGCATTGGCCGCGGCGATGGGCCGGCGGCCCCACACGGAGAACGAGATCATCGGATCGGCGGCTCGCCGTTCCTGCGCGACGAACAGCAGCGAGGCCACGACGAACACAGCGCACGCGTACCACGCGTGGCTATAGTCGGCTGTACCGGCATCGGTCAGGGCAATCATCAGCGCCGCGATCGCGACCGTAAACAAAGCCGCACCGACGGAATCAATCGATGGACGCGCGAGCCGTTCTTTTTCGTGGAGGAAGAATATGAAGCCGGCCGCCGACGCGAGTCCGATAGGAATATTGATCCAGAAAATCCACGACCACGACCAATCGCGAATGATCAGGCCGCCGGCCATTGGCCCGACGACTGCCGAGATCGCCCAGACGCTTGCGAGATAACCCTGGACCTTGCCGCGTTCATGCGGCGGATAGAGATCGGCGA
>NZ_JBAUSA010001091.1:0-3065 GCF_049581465.1 Caballeronia sp.
ATGTTCTACGGCTTGCAGGCACAGGGCAGGTGGAGCGCCCGGCGCGGCAGCAACCTGCTCGACGGCTCCGCGCACTTCTACGATACCTACGAATGCGCCGACGGCAAATATATCGCGATCGGCTCGATCGAACCGCAGTTCTATGGCGAACTGCTTAAACGCCTCGAGATAACCGATCCGGCTTTCGCTCACCAGTTCGAGCGGCGTCACTGGCCGGAACTCAAGCGCCGGCTTGCTGCGCACTTCGTTAGCCGCACCCGCGCGCAGTGGACCGAACTGCTGGAAGGTACGGACGTCTGCTTTGCACCGGTGCTCGATATGGACGAGGCGCCGCAACACGAACACAACGTTGCACGTAACACCTTCATCGAGATCGATGGTGTCGTGCAGCCCGCGCCGGCGCCGCGTTTCAGCCGCACGGTGCCCGAAGTGCTCCGTTCAGCCGAAGGCCAGGATACGAGCCTGGACGATGTGCTGGGTGGATGGCGTAACACGTCCGGATGAATGCCGGTAGCTAGCGGCATTCATTAATTAATGAACTTTGATGAACCAGAGAAGGAGTCAGACGATGTCTGAGAAAGTAGTAGTCGCGGGTGTTGGCATGATCCAGTTCAAGAAGCCGGGTGCGAGTGCTTCGTACGTCGAAATGGGCTCGGAAGCGGCGCGCGCTGCGCTCGCTGACGCCGGCATTTCGTATGACCTCGTGCAGCAAGCCTATGTGGGCTACGTCTATGGCGACTCCTGCTGTGGGCAAGCTGCACTGTACCCCTTGGGCTTGACGCAGATTCCGGTGCTCAACGTCACCAACAATTGTGCAACCGGCTCGAGCGCGTTGTTCATGGCACGCCAGGCCGTCGAAAGCGGTGCGGTGGAGTGCGCGATCGCATTGGGCTTCGAGCAGATGCAACCGGGCGCGCTCGGCGGAATCTGGCATGACCGCCCGAGCCCGCTGGGTAGCTCCTCCGTTCTGGCCGCCGATCTGAATCCGGACGCAGTCGAAGCAAAGGTGCCGGGCGCGTTGATGATGTTCGGTGGCGCAGGCAAAGAACACATGCAGAAGTACGGCACGAAAATGGAGACCTTCGCGAAGATTCGCGCGAAGGCGAGCCGTCATGCCGCCAACAATTCGCTTGCGATTTTCCGCAAGGTGGTGAGTGCCGAAGACGTCATGGCCGATCCGGTCGTGTGGCCAGGCGTGATGACGCGTTTGATGGCGTGCCCGCCGACGTGCGGTGCTGCGGCGGCGATTATCTGCTCGGAAGCCTTCGCCAAGAAGCACAACATTCGCACCGACGTGCAGATCCTCGCGCAGTCGATGACCACCGACAGCCCGGCGACGTTCGAAAAGCGCTCGGCAATCGAGCTGGTCGGTTTCAGCATGGCCCGCGAAGCCGCGCGGCAGGTGTACGAGAAGGCTGGCGTGAGCCCGTCCGATATCAAGGTGTGCGAGCTGCACGACTGCTTCGCGCACAACGAACTGATCACCTACGAGTCGCTCGGCTTTTGTCCGGAAGGCGGCGCCGAGAAGTTCGTCAACGACGGCGACAACACGTATGGCGGCAAGGTCGTGACCAATCCGTCGGGCGGCCTGCTCTCGAAAGGCCACCCGCTGGGCGCGACGGGGCTGGCTCAGTGTTACGAGCTCACGAATCAGTTGCGCGGCACGGCGGACGCTCGTCAGGTCGACGGCGCGAAGCTCGCGCTGCAGCACAACCTGGGTCTGGGCGGCGCCTGCGTGGTGACGCTGTACGGTCGCACCTGATGGTGTGATGGAAATGGCGGGCGGCGTGACTGTCGCGCGCCATCTCTTTTGAGGAGACTTTGTAATGGCAGACAAAAGCATGATCGGCCGCGTGATGTCGCGCGGCACCGTCGATATCGAGAAGGGGCGCCTACGCTTCTTCGCCAAGGCCGTGGGCGAGACCGACCCTGTGTACACCGACGAATCCGTCGCTCGCGATGCCGGCCATCCCGGCTTGCCGGTGCCGCCGACCTTCCTGTTCTGCATGAACAGTGAAACGGGCGACCTGGTCGCGACGCTGAAGTCCCTGGATATGGATCTGGCACGCATCCTCCATGCCGAGCAGTCGTTCACCTATCACCGGATGGCCTACGCCGGCGACACGCTGAGCTTCGAGACGAAACTGGCGGACGTCTACGAGAAAAAAGGCGGTGCACTGCAATTCGTGGTGCAGGAAACGCGCGTGACGAGCCAGAAGGGCGAGCACATCGCCGATCTGCGCGGTGTGATCGTGCAGCGCAACGGTTAAGGAGACGCTCGATGTCAGTACCTCGCTATAACGATGTGAAGGTGGGCGACACGCTGCCCGCACTCACGCTGCCGGTCATCAACCGGACCACGCTGGCCCTCTATTGCGGCGCCTCGGGCGACCACAATCCGATCCACGTCGACATCGATTTCGCCCGCAAGGCGCGCATGCCGGACGTGTTCGCCCACGGCATGTTGTCGGTCGCGTATCTCGGGAGGCTGTTGACCGGCTGGGTGCCGCAGACGCAGATCCGCAGCGTGTCGATGCGCTTCACCGGCATCACGCATCTGGGCAATCAGCCCACCTGCACCGGCCAGGTTGTCGAGAAGTTCGAAGCCGACGGAGAGCAGCGCGTGAAGCTCACGCTCAGGTGTGCAAACCAGTTCGGTGACGAGAAACTTCTCGGCGAAGCCGTGGTGGCACTGAACTGATTTTCTAAAGAACAACGCGTATCAAACAGAAAGGAAGATTGAGATGAGCAAGCTCGCAGGCAAGACCGCATTGATTACCGGCTCCGGCCGTGGCATTGGCCGTGAAGTGGCACTGAAACTGGCTTCGGAAGGCGCCCGTGTTGTCATCAACGACCTCGACGCCGATCCGGCCAACGAAGTGGCCGAGTTGATCCGCGCGCAAGGTGGCGAGGCCGCTGTGTGTGTGGGCAGCGTGACGGCAAGCGACTTCGCTGAGCGTTTCATCGCGACTGCGGTGCAAAGTTTCAAGAGTGTTGACATCATCGTCAACAACGCTGGCTTTACCTGGGACAACGTGGTTCAGAAGATGACCGACGAACAGTGG
>NZ_JBAUSA010001092.1:0-11687 GCF_049581465.1 Caballeronia sp.
TCGGTGTCGCGCACCTGGCGGCCCTCGGGCAAGGCGAGATAGGCAACCAGCTCACGGCGGACCTGCTGTGGCTTGGCACGAATCTCTATCAACGCAACCTCGACTGGCACGTCAACTATTGGACTGCGCCGACGGCGGTTCAATCCGTGCTGGCACGCGCGGGGGCCGACTTCACGTTGACCAACTCGTCATACCCGGGCAACAAGCTGTACGACTCGATCTACGCGGAACTGCGCGCCGCGTTCAATGCGCGCATTGGCGACCGCACGACGGTGCTTCTATTCGCGGGTCCAGCCTGGGATGTCTCGCAAGAGGGTCGACCTGGAGGCACACGCTTCGGCTATACCGCGTGGCTGGCGCTCGACTACGACATGAATATGTACGGCCAATTGGAATTGAACGTGCAGCAGCGCACACTGAATGACGCGACTCCGTACGATCCTGTGTTCTTTGGCGACGTCACGCGGCGCGAGACGATGCGGTCTGCATCCCTACGCTATGCCTATCCGCTCTCTCGCGGGTGGTCCGTGTACGCGCAAGTATCGACACAGTACGTTTCGGACTCGATATCGCTCTTTTCCTACACGGTGCGAAACGGATCAGTCGGACTTACGTGGAAATACTAAATCGGCCTCTGGCGTGACACGTTAGAATGCCCCCCGTAACCCGTTACGAGACTCCTTCGATGCAACATTTTATTGGCACCCATGGCGCCCCGGCGGCGAACGACGCAGACATCTCAACGTGTCTGGAGGCGCATGGTCTCTTGAGCCAGTCTTACGATTCGCTCGACCATGTACTGCGGGATCTTGCTGCTCAGCCGGCTCAGGCCCAATCGACCGATCACGCTCCCAGTGTCGAGGTGACGCTGGTCGGCCATCACGAGTGGCTCCCCTTCAGCCACATGTTTCTCTAAAGCGCACGGGCCGGTCGACTGTTTCATCGAACCGGCCGCGTAGTGACGAAAATCACGAAATCACGAAGTCACGAAAAAACCTGCCTGAGCGCTTGCGCATAAGCGCTCGCAATCGGCGCCCAGTCCCCTTCCGCTTCAACCCGCCGCCGCGCGTTGCGCGCGAGCTGTTCGCGTTCGGCCGGAGCAAAATTGAGCGCGGCAACAATGCCGCTTGCGAATTCATCTTCGGTCGCTGACACGTATTCGCGTCCCGAAGCAAAGCCGAGACCCCGCACGCCGAAGTCGGTGCTGACCACCGGCACGCCGACCGCAGCAGATTCGATCAGCTTCAGGTTCGTGCCGGACCCGGAGATCACCGGGTTGAGGCTGAGGTCGCAGACTTCAAGCCAGTCGGCCTTCTCCGCGTCGCTCACCACACCGGCCAGACCCACGTTGCTCGGCCGCGCCCAGTGCTCGACGACGGTGCACACCGAACCCAGCATCAGGAAGTCGACGTGTGGCAACTCTGCGGCGGCCTTGACGATAATTTCGGCGGCGTCGATATTCGGCCCGTGAGCGCTGGCCATGAATAGCGCGAGCGGCCGCTTGATGTTCAGCGCTGAGCGGCGGCGTGCCGTGCGCCCTGCTTCCCGCAAAGGTGTCGCCCCAACGTCGATGCCATTGGGAACCACGATAAGAGTCTCGTCGTCCGGGCGTTGATAAAGAACGCGTAGGCGCTCGCGGTCATCCGTCGAGCAGGCGGCCACGAGCAGTGCTTCACGCACCGCCTGTCCCTCAAGCGTCGATACGCGATCGACCGCCCACTGATGCGATCCGTAGATGTCAGCCTTCAGGTCCGCTTCAACGTTGTGGGCCTCGTAGACAAACGCTGTGTTGGAGACCATGCGTAGTGCTGGCAATCCATAGGGATGCGAGCAGACGATCAGGTCTGCGCGCCGCACGAGCGCATCGATCGCTTCCAGCCATTGCGGTGCGCTTGACGGATACAACGCAGCGGCCAGGTCTTCGACGGACGCGCTAAGCGAGTGGCCTAATCGGTGCTCCATCTGCACGAACGCCTGTGACTTTGGCACCAGCTCTTCGCTGAGATCCGGGCCAAGCTCGCGCACGTGGCGCGGCAGATGCGGAGGTGCGAGGTTCACGAAGCGCACCTGGAACTCGTCGGCCAAGCGCGAATAGAGTCCGTGCAGGCGAAGTTTTCCGCCACTGACCATAGGTGCGATCGGGAATGTGTTGACCACTCCGATCAACGGCTTGGCGCGTCTTGTGATGACTACGGGCGCACCTTTGTGCTGCTTCGCTTTTGCTTGCGCTTGCGCCAAACGGCCGCCCGCCAGCAATGCGTCGCATAGCGCGTCCCAGTTCAGGCGTTCCGCACGCTTCTGACCAGCTAGGCCCATTTCCAGCGCGCCAGCACGGTCATCGCACAGTTGGCGCATCGCGCCCGCTATCGCGGTCGCGTCCGGCGTGACAATGAGTCCCGTGCGCCCGTGTTCTATCAGCTCCGTCGGGCCGCCCGAGTCAGTGGTGACGATCACCGGCTTGGCCGCGAGCATGGCTTCGAGCGTGATCAAGCCATAGTCTTCGTCATACGGGGCGAACGGCACACAGATCGCGCGTGCGTATTCCTGCGCGAGCACTGCATCAGGCACTCGCCCTAGAAACCGGATGCCGGGATGCGAGCCTGCGCATGCTTTCAAGCGAGCCTCATCAGACCCACAGCCGGCGATGTGCAACGGCACGTCCACCCCGCTCTCGATGTACGCCGCGATAATCAGATCGATGCGCTTAGCCGGGTCAAGACGGCTTGCACTGAAAATCGTTTCCTGCGGGCCGGCTGCGAGCCCCTTCAGATTGGTCGGATGGTGATGGACCGCAACGTCGACGCGAGCCGGAAAATAGCCCTCGCGGTCCGCCACGACTTGCGAGATCGCCGCGTAGTGCGCGATCTTGTCCGGGCGCATTGCAATCGCGTCGAGCAGACGTATCGCGGCGCGGCTGACCGGTCCCGGAAACGACCACACCGGTGAAGCGGGTGCGCGTTTAAAGGCCGCGTCGAGCGCATCGAGCAGTTCGTCGAATTCGATCTCCGTCGCGTCGCGATCCAGCAACGCGTCGACAATGCGCGGCGGCATGCCGAGCGAGCGCAATACGTCCGGATCGAAACGGGTCGGCATGTCCCGCGGATAGGTGTCGTACAAGCCGCGCAGCGTGTGTTGCAGATAGACAACATGATTAGGATGACGAATCGCCCACGCCGGGTACTTGGTGCTGATCACCAGATCGAAGTGGCTAAGGTCGAGTTCCGAAAAGCGACGATAGCTGGAGAGAAGTTCTCCCATGTTCCGCTCGGGACTCGTCAGCTTCAGCAAGTCCGCCTCAACGCCGGGTCGCGCGTTGAGCGCATCCAGCAAGCCCCACCACAGGTTCTCAGCGCCGCCTATCAGGAACGGGACGGGACTCGGCGCAATAATCGCAATTTTCATGATTCAACTAGTTGATACGTTGCGTGAGCACGTCGACGACGTGGCTCCAGGAGATGTCGGCGCGGGCATAAGCCTCGCGCGCGCGTGCGCCCGCGTCGGAAACCTCGCGCGGATTCATCGCGATCCAGTCCAGACGCGCGGCAAGTGCTTCAGCCGTCGGCGCTTCGACCCAGCCGTTGTCCCCATGGCGAACGAATTCAAGCGGGCCGCCAGAGTCGGTGCAAGTGACAACGGGCTTCGATGACAGCATCGCTTCAAGCGTGATGTAGCCGTAGTCCTCATCGAACGCGGGGAACACGACCGCCTGCGCCCGTGCATAGAACGCGCGCTTTTCAGCTTCGCTGACATGTCCGATCAAGGCAATGCGATCGCGCATGCCGTGGCGTTCGATCAGCGCAGCGAGCGCTGCGCGCTGTCCGCCCTCGCCCGCGAGCACGATCTTGAGCGGCGAGCGCATCAGTCGCGCCGCCTCGATCACGAGCTGCTGGCGTTTCAGCGTTTCCAGACGGCTAGGGAAGAACACATAGGGCAGCGCCGTGTCGCAGTAGAAGCTTTCCGCATGCGTGGGCGGATGATAGAGCGGGGTCGCGACGATGCGGTTGAACTGCAGCAATCGCTCGGCAACCCGGCGCGAGTTGGCGAACACGGCATTGGCGCGTGCCAGTGCGGTGTTGTCGAAGGTGATGATTCGTTCGCGCAGTTCGGCAAGCGCGGGTGTTGCCTGCGCTGCGTCGAACAGGTCGTACACCGCGCGATGCTGATGCATCACCCAGGCGCGATGATCCGGATGGTTCACCCCGTAGCCGGGAAATTGCAGGCTGATCACCTGGTCGATCGACACGCCGTTTGGCTTCACAAAGTCTAGCGACGCGGCATGATCCATCGCACGCACGATGTCGGCTTCGGGGGAAAACCGAAACGGCAGGCGCAGAAGCTGGGCTTCGTGACCGGCATCCTGCAATGCTCGCAAAAACCCCGGGATGTGATATTCAGCGCCCCCGTGCGTGAACGGCACGAGATTCGCCGTGACGAGGATTTTCAAACGACCGCTCCTGCTGCGCGGCGGCGCTTGCGCCCGGTGACCGCGAAATCCTGCGGTCCGCACAGATGCCCGTTGACACGTTCGGTGAGCGGGTCGTTGCCCGGCACCTTCGCTTCGTCGGGATAGGGGCTGCTGCGAATAATGTCGATTTCCTCGAAGCCGTGATGCTTCAGCAGGAACGAGATCGCGGTGGGCGTGATCGGATTGCGGTGCGTAAAGTCGTGATAGAACGTGTGGCTGCCGACCAGCACGTTTTCCGGATTCGGTGTCTCGAACAATACCGAACCGTCCTCGGCTAGCACGCGATAGCTTTCCACAACGAGCGCGAGCAAGTAGTCGAACGGCAAGTGTTCGATGATATGAAAGCCAGTCACCGCGGCGACCGAGCCCGTCGGCAGGCTGCGCAGAAAAGACAGTGCGTCGATGCAGCGGGCATCCAGGCCGCGCTCCAGGCACACATCGACCATGACGCGGTTCATGTCGATACCGACCGCGTCCAGGTTCCTTTTCTTGCTGTACGACAGCCATTCGCCGCGCCCACACCCAATGTCCACGATTGCATACGAGAGGCCGGGCCGCACCTTCACATGCGAAGTGATCCAGTCATCGTAGATAGAGAGCTTCGCGAGCACGCTTTCCTGCGAGCCCCGATTCGCGTCTTCGAATGCGAGGTAGTACGCGTCGAGAACATCGGCCGAGACGGTCGGCGTCGGGGCGATGAATTGCTCAAGCTCGCGCACGCGCTTCGTCAGTTCCGCAATCTCGCGCTCATGGCGCGGCACCATGCCTGCTATGCGCTCCAGAGGCCTGCGCCACGCGGCGAACATGCGTTCGACCGCACGCCGCTGCGACAAAGGCGCGGCACGCCGCGTCTCGCGCGCGTCGAGATAGCGCAGTGCGAACCCGGTAAATGCGCCAAGTCCGAGCCGCCGCAGCACGCCATTGGCCATAACCAGCGCTATCGGCATGCCGAGGCCTCTCGTCGACGCGCCTACGCTACGTCCTTCGCCGGACAAGCGGATCTTTGCGGCAATGCCTAGCCGGCTAGCGCCGTCCGTCAATTGCGTGTTGTAAGTCGCCCGCCCTGCTGCATCGACTCCCCGGCCAAGCAGCAACCGGTAGGCCGTATCCACAAACTCATTGCTGTCTCCAACCAGCAGGCGACTGATGCCCTGGCCACCCGGCATGCTCGCCAATGTGTCCATTGCCGGGATCTGCACGTAGTCGCCTGTGGCGGACCCTTCATTGCGGTCAAGTTGCTGCTCATCGGTCGCGGCCTCAGCCTTGACACGCGCGATAAGTGAATTGAGTACTGCGTTGGTCATGAGTCGATTTTGTCCGGATTGCCAGGCGCCGCGCACGTTATGGGTCACTCTGGAAGCGACGAAGTATCCGTTGCGTTTATCGAAACGAATGTGACGGCCATCACATTTCAGAATGTATCTCTCCATGAGAATGGCGACCTCCCCAAGGGATCGGGTATCTCGGGGTGAGTCGAAGAGACCATGAAAAATATCAACCTGCAAACAGGTCGCGGACAAACCAGCACGCGGGCCAGGCATTGAGAAGATGATCAAAAAGAACAAGTTACCGTCGAACGAAATCATTCAGGCGCTGTTGGGCTACAAGCGCGTGTTCCGCACGATCGGCGTCTTCAGCATGCTCATCAACCTGTTGGCGCTCGTGCCATCGATCTACATGTTGCAGGTGTACGACCGCGTGCTGCCTAGTCGAAACGGCGTCACGCTCCTGATGCTCTCGCTGATTACACTCGGCATGTTTGGCCTCTCCAGTGCGCTTGAATATGTGCGCAGCTTTGTCGTGATTCGCGTGGGCACGAAGCTGGACATGCACCTGAATGCGCGTGTCTACACAGCCGCGTTCGAAACCAACCTCAAGCAGCAGGGCGTCAACGCCGGCCAGTCGCTTAACGACTTGACCACGATCCGGCAGTTCGTGACCGGCAATGCTCTCTTCGCGTTCTTCGACGCGCCGTGGTTCCCCATCTATCTGCTGGTTATATTCCTGTTTAACGTCTGGCTCGGCGTTTTCGCGCTGGTTGGCGCAGCGGTGCTGGTCGTGCTCGCAATCGTCAACGAGCGCGTCTCACGGCGTCCCCTTGCGGAGGCGAACCAGCTGTCGATGCGCTCCACCTCGCTCGCGACCAGCAACCTGCGCAACGCCGAAGTCATCGAGGCGATGGGTATGCTGCCCCAACTGATGGCGCGCTGGGCCACGCTCAACGCGGGCTTTCTTGCGCGGCAAGCCGAAGCAAGCGAGAAGGCGGCGTTGGTCGGTAACGTCACCAAGTTCTTCCGGCTGGCGCTGCAGTCACTCGTGCTTGGCGTAGGTGCCCTGCTCGCTATCGACGGCAAGATCTCCCCGGGCATGATGATCGCCGGCTCGATCCTGATGGGTCGCGTGCTCGCTCCGCTGGAACTGTTGATTTCCGTGTGGCGGCAATGGAGTGGCGCTAAAAGTGCATACGAACGGCTCGTTAATTTGCTTGACGCTAATCCTCAACGCCGGATCGGCATGAAGCTGCCTGCACCGGCAGGCCAACTGAAGCTCGAAGCAGTGAGCGCTGCGGCTCCGGGGGGACGTGTACCGGTTTTGCACGGACTGAGCTTCACGATTGAACAGGGCGACATAGTCGGCGTGATCGGTCCGAGCGCATCCGGCAAATCGACGCTTGCGCGTGTGATGATCGGCGTCTGGCCGGCAGTAGTCGGCACCGTGCGGCTGGACGGAGCGGACGTTCACCAGTGGGACAAGGACCAACTCGGGCCGCACGTTGGTTACCTTCCGCAGGACATCGAACTGTTTGGCGGATCGATCGCGGAAAACATTGCGCGCTTCGGTCAGATCGAATCTGAAAAGGTGATCGAGGCTGCAACACTGGCCGGCGTCCATGAAATGATCCTTCGCTTGCCGCAGGGCTACGACACGCTGGTCGGCGATCGTGGCGCCGGGCTCTCGGGCGGACAGAAGCAGCGTATCGGGCTGGCTCGCGCGCTGTACGGGAACCCCTCGCTGATCGTGCTGGACGAACCTAACTCCAACCTTGACGACATAGGCGAAGCCGCGCTGAAGGTGGCGATCGACCGCTTGCGTGTTGCAGGGAAGACCGTTGTGCTGATTACCCACAGGACCAGCATCATTGCCGCGACGACCAAGCTGTTGCTGCTGGTCGAAGGCCAGCTCAGGCTGTTCGGTCCGACGCAGCACGTGCTTGCGGAGCTGTCAAAAGCACCGGCACAGCAAGCCAACAACCAACAAGCCGTTGCCGCTGAAAACAACGAAGTCCCGGCCTGATCCACAGAATTCCATGTCCAAATTCACACGCAAGAATGCGGGTCCGCCCGCAGTCGAAGTACTCGGCGCGACCCTCACCCCCACCCTTGACACCGACGAAACACGCTACGTAAGAGTCGGCTGGACGATCGTTCTGGTAGGTATTGTCGGCTCGCTGCTATGGGCAACGTTCGCACCGCTTGGCAAAGGTGTTTCCGTAGAGGGAACGGTGGTCGTCACGGGCAATCGCAAGGAGATTCAGCATCCGACTGGCGGCATCATCCAGGACATCCTGGTGAAAGACGGCGACGAGGTGAAGACCGGCCAGGTGCTCATCAGGATGAACGACGTGCAGACACGCGCGCAGGAAGAAACCATCCGCGCCCAGTACCTGACAGAGCTTGCAGTGAAGGCGCGCCTTATTGCCGAGGCGACCAACGCGAAGACCATCACGTTTCCTCCGGAACTCACGGCGGGCGCTGCCGCGCATAACGCCCAGGTTGAGGACGACATAAGCCTGCAGGAGCAGTTGCTGTCCTCACGCCGGCTCGCCTTGCAAGTGTCGCTCAGCGCGCTGCGCGAGACCATGGTCGGACTTGGCGCACAACTGTCGAGCGCGAACGCGTTGCATGGCCAAAGGCAGGTCGAGCAAAAAACGATCGAGGATCAACTCGCCTCGATGCGCGAACTCGCCAGTGAAGGCTACGCGCCGCGAACGAAACTGCAGGATCTCGAACGCGAGAACGCACAGATCGACGGAGAAGTCTCCACGCAGGTCGGCATCACCGGCCAACTGAACAGCCAGATAGCCGAGCAGCGCCTGCGCGTCGCGCAACAGCAAGACGACTATATGAAAGAGGTGCGCACCCAGCTCACCGACGTGCAGCGTGACACCGATGCACTGCGAAGCCGTCTGGCGGAGACTGACTTCGCGTTGGCTAGCGCTGAGGTTCGCGCGCCGGTCGATGGCACCGTGGTCGGTGTGAATGTCTTTACGAATGGGGGTGTAGTAGGTGCCGGCGCGAAATTGATGGAGATCGTGCCGAGCGGTGAACCCCTTGAGGTGGAAGGCGAACTGCCCGTCAACCTGGTGGACAAGGTCAAGGACGGCATGCCTGTCGACATGATGTTCACTGCATTTAATCAGAACAGCACGCCGCGAATCCCGGGGACGCTTACGTTCATCTCCGCGGACCGGCTGCTCAACGAGCACACGGGCGCGCCCTACTACCGCGTGCGCGTCAAGGTCACGCCACACGGCATGAAGTTACTGGCAAATCTCAATGTCAAACCGGGTATGCCGGTCTCAGTGTTCGTGAAGGCTGGCACGCGCTCGATGCTGAGCTACCTGCTGAAGCCGATTATCGATCGTGCGCATACCTCGCTGACGGAGGAATGACGTGCGCATGCTGATGACTCAATACGCACGGGGTGCGGCTGTCTCCCTTTGCAAACGCTCGACGACTTTCGCTGACTTCCGGCTGCGTGCGCTGTGTGTCGCGGCCGCGCTGTGCGCCGCAAATTCCGCCTATGCATTCGGCCCGGCCGATGCCTATGAAGCCGCACTGGGACATGACCCCATCTATGCCGCCGCGATGAAAGAGCGAGACGCGTCAGATGCGAACCGAGCGATTGGCCGGTCGTACCTGCTGCCCAATTTGTCGGCCACGTATGGAACCTATCGCGACACGACCGACACGACGGTTTTCGGACCGCCTGCTTCCCAGGATGGCTCGTTCACTCAGGGATATCACTCGTACGCGGGGACAGTTTCACTACGCCAGCCCCTGATCAACTACGAAGGAATCGCACGATACCGCTACGGCAAGGCGGAGGCACTCGCCGGCGATGCGACCTTCACCGACCGCAGCGAGGACTTGCTCGTTCGCGTGCTGGGCGCCTACACGGACACTCTGTTTGCGCTCGATCAGGTCAAGCTTGCATCGGCTCAGAAGAAGACCTTCGACGAACAGCTCGCCGGCAATGAGGCCATGTTCAACAACGGCCAGGGCACGCGCACGGACATCCTGGAGACGCGTTCGAAGGCCGAACTCGCCCAGGCGGATCTTGCAGACGCACGCGATAACCTCGACAACGCGGCGCACGCGCTTGAGGCTGTGGCCGGATTGCCTGCCGCACTCGACGTCCAAGGGCTCGACCAGCTGAGCGACAGTTACAAGCCCGTGATGCCATCGCCGGAAACGTTCGAACAATGGCGCGACATCGCGCTCGACAGCAACGCCGAGCTGATTGCCGAACGACACTCAGTCGAAGCCGCGCGACAACAACTTGAAGTCGTGCGAGCCGGGTTTTATCCTCATGTCGACCTCGTTGCCAGTATTGGCAAGAATCAGTCGGATGCGGTCAACACGATTGGACAACGCTACCTGAACAAGCAGGTCGGCATTGAAGTCACGATACCGCTTTACTCCGGCGGCCTCGTCCAGGCGAGTTCCGAACAGGCAAGCGCGACCTACGAACGCACGAAGTATGAGTTGGAGGACAAGACCAACAAGGTGCTCCTCGACGTGCGCAAGCAATACAACGTGTGCGTGAGCAGCCTGACCCGGATTGACGCGTTGCAAAGCGCAGTGGAGTCAGCGACGCTGTTGATTACGGCGACCCGAAAAAGCGTGCAGGCCGGATTGCGCACCAATGTAGACGTCCTGACCGCCGAGCAGCAGTTGTATCAATCGAAGCGCGATCTCGCGCGTGCGCGCTATCAGTACCTGCTCGCGGACCTTCAGCTTAAGCACGCGGCGGGAGTACTCAGTGCGGATAACCTGTTCGATATGGCTAAGTGGTTCGTGCCGCCCGTGCATGTGGCGTCGCTAGCGAGTGACAACGCGACCCCGGCTGGACCGCGCTTGATTCCATGAACCAGAGCCTGGCTTTTTAGCGGCCAAACTTAATTTTGCATGCGGCGATTGTGACGTGATCGCATAGGGTGTTGAGGGCCTGCCTAGCGGTGGGCCTTTTTTTTATTGATGATGCGCTTGCCTCCGTTTGCGCCGCGAAATGTGCGCGCTAGCACAACACGCCGCGCACACGTGCGATAAATTACGCGACACACCGAGGTCGCGGCGATTCGGTTTGAAATTGCTCCACGCCGCGTCACACTTCTAATCGTAAAAATCCTATGGCAGTCGCGTCGAACGTAAAGCAAAAATCAGTACGGCGCAAAGCGGGCCCGAAGCAAAGGATCGCAGAGTGGACCGTGGAGCAAACGACGACGCCTGATCACGTGAACGTGTACTTTACTTCGCTGGATGGGTCTGAGACCGGCACTGGCGGTCCAACCACGCGGAGCTTTCTTATGCACCGCGACCAAGCGGATCATTTAATCAATGAATTGAAGGACGCGCTCGCGGGCGCGGCAGCAATCGAATGTGTTGAAGAAGAGACGCAAACTGACCGGCGAAAGTCGGTCGCGCGACCTGCTACAGCCGCGAAGCGCGCTCAAGGCAATGACACGGAAGCGTCGTCGGATCACCTTGCCCTTGGCGCCTACGGACTCGTGGGCAACTAAGCTGGGTGCAGAGTGGAGTGACGCCGATATTGCCTCGCACTACACACGTTTGGCCCCAGCTTGCTGTGCGCTCAACCGTTTGAATCTTGCACGCTGTATCGCCCGATTTGCAAATGACGTGACCTGGATCACAAATATGCGCTGCTGACTTCACTAGAATAGGTCTGCCGATTGTTCTTTGGCAGCCATAGGTCTCTGTGTGCAGCTGTAAACCGCCAATTTCAATCTCCGGGATTGGCGGCTCCTCTCGTTTTAATCCTCCGGTTACCGAAAAAGCGAGGCACATTGCGATGCCGGTTTATTCGCTTGCGTGCCGAAACTCAAAAAATCTCCATTGGCGCGCTGCCGTTTAGCAAAACGATAGCTGTATTAATAGTTCGATGCGCGGAATTTAAGGCTTTGTGAGCGCCATCACAATTT
>NZ_JBAUSA010001093.1:0-8641 GCF_049581465.1 Caballeronia sp.
GTGCTATGACGAGAGCGACATGGGCACGCGAGCCGCCCCGGTCAATCCTCGCTCATTGGTCGTGATGGTCCGCCACGGCCCGATCAAAACTTCTCGACCCACGGCCTGAGTTCCACCTCAAGCGACCACGCGCTGCGCGCTTGCGAAAGCACATCGATGTAAGTCTGCGCAATGGCATCGGGCGAAAGAAAGCTGTCCGGACTATCCGCAGGCGTGGCCCTGCGCTCGCTTTCCACAGCACCGTCAATCACAAAGTGCGCCACATGTACGCCCTTGGGGCCCAGCTCGCGCGCCACGCTTTGCGCGAGCCCCCTGAGCCCGAACTTGCCCGTTGCGAATGCCGACGATAACGCGAAGCCCTTCACGCTAGCCGATGCACCCGTGAAGAAAATGGCGCCGCTACCCTTGGGGATCATGCGGCGCGCCGCTTGTTGAGCCGCCAGGAACCCGCCGAATGCCGTAATCGATAGTGACTTCCGGAACGCTTCCGGATCGACGTCCGCGATAGGGCCGTGCGCCCGGGCGCTTGCGTTATAGATGACGATCTCAGGCTCGCCGATGGCCTCATCCACTTGCGGGAACAAGCTGGCCATCGAAGCGGGATCTGCTGCGTCCGCCGCGAACGCGCGCGCGCCCGTTTGCGCGGTGAGCGCTTCGAGCTTGGCGGTATCGCGTGCGGCGAGGGCGACTTTCAAACCGGCGCCGGACAGCATGCGCGTCAGCGAGGCGCTGATGCCCACACCTGCGCCAATGATCAAGGCGGTTTTATAAGGAATACGCGTCACGTGAGCCTCTTCATGAAAAGTGGATGGGCATGGCGCTTGCGATGCCACGCATGGCCGAGCGGACGGACTGCACGACAGTATCGACAAGACCGCCTTGATCGTACTGCGGAACCGGCTGGCTGGCTTGGACCGCAAATGAGGGAGCGCAAGGTCACCTGAGCACGGTTTCAGCGTCCCTCCTTTCGCGACCCGCCCCCCGTACTACCTGAGCGAATCCTTGCGCGGCATCCAGACGCGCAACAGCGAGTACAAGCGATCGAGGTCGATCGGCTTCGCCAGATAGTCCGATGCGCCGGCTCTAAGCCACTGCTCCTGATCGTCCTTCATTGCCTTCGCGGTGAGCGCGATGATCGGCAGCTTGGCAAAGCGGCGATCCGCACGTATGCGGCGCGTCGCTTCAAGTCCATCCATTCCCGGCATCACGGCGTCCATGAGGACAACGTCGATATCCGGGAATTCATCAAGTGTCGCGATGGCTTCAAAGCCGTCGCGCCCGATCTCAACGGCCAGGCCCTGATGTTCAAGCGCGCCGCTCAGGGAAAAGATATTGCGAATATCGTCGTCGACCAGCAGCACGCGGCGGCCATCGAGCGCACGGTCCCGGGCGCGTGTCGCGTTGAGCATCGCGCGACGATCCTCCGACAGGTCCGATTCGACTTTGTGCAGGAACAGCGTCACTTCATCGAGAAGCCGCTCGGGCGAACGCGCCGCCTTGACGATGATCGATTGCGAGTAGCGCCGCAGTTCGCTTTCGTCCTCCGGGCTCAGGCTGCGCTCCGTATTGACGATCACCGGCGGGAACGAATCGAGGTCCGTTTCGCTCATTTGCTTGAGCAATTCACTGCCTCGCATGTCAGGCAATTTGAGGTCGGTGATCATGCAGTCGAACGGCGTCGTGCGCAGAAGCGCTAGCGCTTCGTGCCCGGATTCGACGGCCGTGATTTCGATGTCGTTGTCCTGGACCAGTTCGACGATCCCATCGCGTTGCGTTGCGTCGTCCTCAACCAGCAGGATGCGCTTGACCTTCTGTCTGAGGCGGTCTTCCATTGCGAGAAAAATCTCCCTCAGCGCCTCGCGTGTGGCTGGCTTCAGCGCATAGCCGACAGCACCGAGGTGCAAGGCCGCCTCCGTACGATCAAACGCCGACACGATATGCACCGGGATATGCCGCGTCTTTGCGTTGTTCTTCAGTTCCTGAAGCACGACCAGGCCGGATCGATCGGGCAAGCCGATATCGAGCAGGATCGCGTCGGGCGCGTGGCGTTCGGCGAGTTGCAGCGCTTCACCGCCCGTGAGCGCCACGACGCACCGGTAATGGAGTTCATGCGCGAGATCCAGCAGGATTTGCGCGAACGTCGGATCGTCTTCGATCGCGAGCACGACCCGGCGACCGTCGGGTGGGCGGGAACGGTCGTCGTCGAAGGGAAGCGGGAGCAAGAGTTCTGCGGGTACTGCTACCGATACCGCTGCCGCAAACGCCGGCGCCTCGGGTGGCGCTGCACGCAGATAGGAAGGCGCAGCAGCGCCCAGCGGCTCCACGCGAGCGGCATCGACGGGCAGTTCCAGCGTGAACGTGCTGCCCTCACCGGGCGTGCTTCTTACGGTCACGGCGCCACCCAGCATCGTGGCAAGGCTTCGCGAGATCGACAAGCCCAGACCCGTGCCGCCGTATCGACGGCTCGTGGTGCCGTCTGCCTGGTGGAAGGCTTCGAAGATACTCTCTAGTTGACTTGACGCGATGCCGATGCCCGAATCCTTGACCGCAAAACGCACGCTATGATCACCGGGATTGCCGCTCGTGAACATCAGGTCGACCGAACCCGAATCCGTGAACTTGATTGCGTTGGACAGCAGGTTCTTCAACACTTGTTCGAGACGCCGCTCATCGGTGACAAGCGTGTCCGGCGTGCCTGCTTCTATGCGGCTCGTGAACGTCAGTTTCTTTTGTGCCGCGATCGGCTCGAACGTGAGCCTGAGCGACTCCAGCATCTTTTGCAGCGAAACGTTCTCTTTGATCAAATCCATCTTGCCCGCCTCGACCTTGGAGATATCGAGGATGTCATTGATAAGATGAAGCAAATCGTTGCCGGCCGAATGGATCGTATTCGCATATTTGACCTGCTCGACGCTCAAATTTCCGGGTTTGTTCTGGGCCAGGAGTTTCGAAAGAATCAGCGAACTGTTCAATGGCGTACGCAATTCGTGCGACATGTTCGCCAGGAATTCCGACTTGTAGCGGCTGGCGCTTTGCAGCGCTTCGGCGCGTTCTTCGAGCGCATGTTGTGCCTCGCTTAAAGCACTATTCTTTTCATCTAGTACAAGGGTCTGATGCGACAACTGCTCGTTGATATGCTGCAGCTCTGCTTTCTGATTGCTCAAGTATGTCTTCGACTGTTGCAGCGCGACACTGTGTCTTTCAAGTTCTTCGTTGGTTATCCGAAGTTCTTCTTGTTGAAGCTGCAATTCTTCGTTTAGCAGTTGCGTGTCTTCCAGTGCCGTCTGGATTCGTTCCCGGTAAAGCGCAGCTTCGACGAACGCGCCCATGTTGGCGCCAATCAGGTTCAGGAACTCGATCTCCCGCTCGCTCGGCTCCCGCATCAGTCCGATCTCGACCACGCCGTTCACTAATCCCTCGCTCTTGAGCGGCAGGAGTATCAGGGTCGTCGGTACGGATGTTCCGAGCGCCGATGCCACGCGCCAGTAGTTGCCTGGCACGCTCTCCAGGCGCACAAGACGGCCCGAAGCGGCGGCACGGCCTATCAGGCCTTCCGATCTCTCGAATGCCCGGGGGAGTGGGCCAGTGCCGGCGCTAATACCTATCGACGCGGACTGGAAGAAATCATCATCTTCGCCCCGTACGTAGAGTGCTGCGACCGGCGCATTGATGTACTGCGCCAGGAATTCCAGCATGACGCGAGAAACAATGGAAAGCGCCTGCTGTCCTACGACGCGCTCGCCGAGCTGGCTTTGACCGGATTGAAGCCAGGCTTGTTGCTGGAGCTTCTCCGTCTGCTCGGCCTGTTCCCTGAGCGCCGCGTCATAGGATTCAGAAAGCAGCACCAGTTCGCGCCGGCCGAGATACGCCAGCAGCAAGCTGACCGACAAGCCAAACGCAAGGAAGACGACTATCGTAACCGTGGTGATTTCGCGGGCCGTCGCGACGCGTTGTAGCCTCAGTGTCTGCTCCATGCCCAGGAATGTTTCCAGCTCGCGCGCACTCTCTTCGCGTAGAACCCGCCCTTCTCCCACGCTGGACCTCGACTGATAATTCTGGCCGTCGCCGCGCTCGCGTATTGCGCGGTCCGCCACCGTGTCCCACTGCTCCTGAAGCGCCCGAATACGCAGCAATCGGTCGACTTGCGGTGTGTTGTCGCTGACGAGTTCGGAGAGTGCATTGATGTCTGAAATCAGCTTCGGCTTGCCGGTCTGGAACGGAGCCAGGAAGGTCGCGTCTCCGGTCAGCAAATACCCGCGCACAGCGCTTTCCTTGTCGCTGACTAGTCGCGCGATCTCTTGAGAGTCCCCGATGACCCGCTCGGAATGCTCGACCCAGTTAATCGCGGCAAGCAGATAGAGGATCAGACCGACAAAGACCATCGCAGTGACAACACCCATACCGAGCGGAAACGCGATGTTGCGCGTGAGAATCCTGCGGAAGGTATCTTTGTCGACCTGTGATTTTCCGGGCATATCAGCCTTGGTTTTCGGGTTGCGGTGCAGCAGTCGAGGGTGCGCGCCAAACGCCGCCGGGGACCGGTTATCGGCCGCGGTTCGTCTTGGGTTTTTGTGCCCGCGTTTTGGCGATATTTTTGGCGACATACGAGGTGCGACGCCAAAGACCGCCTGCAGCAAATCATAACCCGCTCGCTGTCAAACCGTACTTTCGTTCCTAGCTTACCGGCTAGCCAAACGCGTGCGCCACGAGAGGCGACTCTGCCTGGAATTAATCCGTTCCTTGGGTCCACGCCCTCACTTGAGCACGAACATTCGAGTTGCACGATAATCCCGTTGCCAAAAAATGCGCCCATTTCGCAAGGCAAATGCGCGCAGGGCAAATACGGCAAATAAAAATGCCTGAAGCGGATGGTTTCATTGCGTTCGTATCGACCTGCGGCCAAGAGAGTGAGCCCGCAAGAAAACGCGCACCTCTTGCACAGGCAGAGAACCGCAATCACGCATCCATTGACTGTAGCAAGACCCGAACTGTTATCCGAGCGGCGGGCAGTTCGGGACGAATTTCTGGAAGAGACATGAGCAAGACCAAAACCGTAGTCCTGGCATCCCTGCTGACGGCGTGCGCTGCGGCGCAGGCGCAAAGCAGCGTAACGTTATATGGCCGGGTCGACGCAGGTGTCGAATACGTTTCTGGTGCGCCGACGGGACAGAACCCGGTGACGGGTGCGGCGACAGGCAGCGGCAGTCGCTTTCGCGTAGAAAGCGGCGACTGGGGCACGAGCTTGTGGGGCATCAAGGGCGTTGAAGATCTGGGCGGCGGCTACAAGGCTGTGTTCCATCTTGAAGGCGCCTTCAACACGGTGACGGGTCAAGGACCGTCCAACGGCGGCCTCTTTGATCGATATGCCACGGTCGGCCTCGCAAACGATAAATTCGGCACCGTGCTGCTGGGCCATGAGTTGTTCCTCTCGAACGGCGTGTGGGATTTCGACCCGTTCGGTCAAAGCAACTGGTCGTCCGCATCGCTGGTTCGCGGGCGCAACTGGAACCATTCGAGCAACAATATCTCGTATCAGTCGCCGACTATTGCGGGTTTCGACGTCAGCGGCCAGTACGCCCTGTCCAACGCGACCAATTGGAACGGCAATGGCTCGACCGGACAAGGCCGCGCGGATGCCATTCAGTTGACGTACACGCAGACGGTCGTCCAGCTTCGGGCCATCTACGACGAATGGCGCGACCCGGCGAACGGCACGCTCGACGACGTTTTCAACTATTCGCGTGAATACACCGCCGGCGCGAATGTGTTCCTGGGCCAGTTCAAAATTCAGGCGGTGTTCGAGCAATCCCACGCGGACTCGGGAGCGAAATCAGGTGGCATTACAACGACCTCGCAGGAATGGGGCGGCGTTACCTGGCAAGCCACGCCGGCAGCGGCGTTGATAGCAGCGGTTTACCACGTCAATGCGAACAACGGCGGCGGCAACGCGACGCTCTATACGGTTGGCGGTACGTACAATTTGACGAAGCGAACCTTATTCGACTTCCAGATTGCTTCGACACGTAATAGCTCGAACGCGAATTTCGCGTTGAATGCCAACTCGTACGGCGACACGACCAGCACCGACAATCCTCTTGCGGGTCACAGCCAGTCGGGCGTGTACGCGGGAATTCAGCACCTGTTCTAAGTATCGCGGCGAGAATCGCAGGTTATGCGCAGCGAGGCTTGCTGCGCAACAGTTTATTTATTGAGGTCAAGCGCCTTGTTGTACCCCGTCAGCTCGAGATAGCCTCGGCCGACTGCTTTGCCGTCCCGGCTGACGGTGACAGCGCCTTCCCAGTAAACGGCACCGGTCGACTGCGTGGAATCGAGTTCCTGGTCATCCATCAGCGGATCGAGCCGCCATTCGACCGTCCCCGTCTTTACCGTCGATGCGACCGGATAAGATGTTCCGGTACGCGGCGAACGCCATTCACGTTGCGACGAGAAATCGACTTGTCCAGGCTCGAATGTGCTTAGTTTTCCTTGCGAATCCCGCAGCACCGCGTGCGCCCAAACTTTACCGCCGTCGCGTCCGCGAATCTTGAACGCCATCAACGCCGATCCATCCGAGAGATTTGCGCCAAGCCAGTCCCAGCCGACGGCGTCCGGGCTAAGTACCGTGCTCGACCATTCATGATCCAGCCACGCTGATCCACCCACCGGCGAACTCAATGCCGTCGTGCTCGTGCTCGAGTTGCGCGTCACAGTTCCGCTCACGAGCAGTTGCGGCTCGCTGTAGTAGTAGCTGGCTTGTGCGGACAATGGACCTTTTTTCGAGTACCCGTTGTCGCCTTGCATGAGCGGGCCTTGCGTCGGCTTGAGCTGCAGGTTCAGCGTGAAACCGTTGGCGTTTACTTTCACGTCGTAGTGACCATCGGGCGCACGCACGAGTTGCCATGCATCGAGTTTCACGTCGGTGTTGCCCGTTTTGGCGTAAGCAAGCCCGAAGCCCTGTCTCGCGATTCTTTGGTCATGCATCAGTCGTCCAAGCGACGGATCGCTCAAGGCGGCATGCGCGATGATCAATTGCGATGGCGCAAACGCGCTGGGGTCGGCTGCGTCATGCCCGGTTGCCGAGCGAAAAAACGTGATCTGGAAACCGAGCGGCTTGCCATCGGGCGTGTTCAGCCAGCCCGTTGCGTACCACCACTCGGTGCGATAGCCAGGATGCGACCCGGTGTCTTGCGGGAAGACCACCGGACGCCCCGGTGTCACTGTCGCGAACGTTGGCGCTGCCGCCGAAGCCGGTGCCGCGTGCACGCAAAGCGCGCTTCCGATGGCCAGCCACAACACCACACTCAAACGCGCAAACATCGGCATTACCAGTCCTCCTTGACCGCGCGCACGGCATCGAGTGAAACCGCTTTGCGCCCCGCAACGACGGCTGTTGCACAAGACGATGCCAGCATCACGAGCGCGACCGCGATCAAGGTCGGCCACGGAATATGCAGCGACATGCTCCAGTGAAACGACTGAGGGTTCACGACGAAGACCAGGATGAGACTGATCGCCAAACCGAGTGAAAACCCGAGCGCGATGCCAAGCGCCGTCAGCATCGCGCCCTCGGCGGCCAGGATCGCGAGAATCTGTCGACGCGTCACGCCGACGTGCCGCAACATGCCGAACTCGCGCGCACGCGCGAGGGCTTGTGCCGAGAACGTCGCCGCCACGCCGAACAGTCCGATCACGATCGCGACAGCCTCAAGCAAGTATGTGACCGCGAAGCTCCGGTCAAAGATCGTCAGCGTACGGGCGCGAATTTCCACGGGTTGGCTAAATTCCATCGCGGCGCCGAAGGGCAATCCGCGCATCGCCGATACCACCCCGTCGACGCTCGCGCCACGCGCGACCGTGATGGCAGCGTCAGTAGCGGTGGTGTCTGCGGTGAGCCGCCGGTAGTCGGCGAGCCGCAACTGGATCGCGCCCGTTTGCCGCACGTAGTCACGCCAGACGCCGGCCACTACGAAGGTGTGCTCACCTTGCCCGATGGGCAATCTGATTCGCTGTCCCAGCCGGTAGCCGTATAGATCGACCATGGCTTCCGAAATCCACATCGGGGTTTCATCGGCGGAGAGTGCGGACGGCGGCAACACTGGACCGGTCATTTGCAGGTTGGCGCCCGGATCGGCCGCGTCGATTTCGCGTGCAAGAAGCGCTACGGCCGGCCGGGACGGATCAAGCGTCACGCGCGATGTACGCGTGAACGCCGCGTGCGCCGCATCTTTCACGGATGCCAATGCGGCTTGTTCGTCTAGCCGCCATCCGCCTGTGTCGCCGTTCGGCGCGACGCGGACGTACAGGTTGGCGGACAAAAGGTGCCCGAGCCATTCATCGACGGACACGCGAAAGCTCGCCACCATGATCGCCATCGCGACGATCAGCGCAAAGCTCGACAAGACGCCGCCCATCGCGATGGATGCCTGCCCCGGCGCATTCGCGAGCCGGGCGAGCGCGAGGGTCGTGGTCGCCCTCCTGCCGGGACGGCGGGCATGACGTAGGCTAAGCACTGCAAAGAGCATCGCGGTGCAGCGCGGCATCAACGCGATGCCGCCCACCAGCATGAGCGCGACTGCGACGTAGCCGAGGATGGGGACATTGAAGACCGGCGGAGACTGGGTCAGCACAAGTGCAACAGCGA
>NZ_JBAUSA010001094.1:0-2920 GCF_049581465.1 Caballeronia sp.
GTGCTGCCTTGGCTCAAAGCAGCGTGACGCTTTACGGAACGCTGGACACGGGCATTGACTATATTTCCAACCAAAAGACGGCATCGGGCGGAAGCGCCGCATGGGCCATGCAGAGCGGTAACGTGAGTACGAACCGATGGGGGCTGAAAGGAACCGAGGATCTGGGCGGCGGACTTAAGGCAGTCTTCGATCTTGAAAACGGCTTCAACGTCGACAACGGCAAGTTTTCGAATGGCGGCGACGAGTTCGGGCGTCAGGCGTGGGTCGGGATTTCAAGCACTGCATACGGTACGGTGACGCTTGGACGCCAGTACGATTCAATGGTTGACTTCGTCGCGCCGCTGTCGGCTACCGGTTCTGGATTCGGCGGGAATATTGCAGATCATCCGTTTGACAACGACAACCTGAACAACGATTTCCGCATGAACAACGCGGTGAAGTTCCGTAGCGTGAACTACGGCGGCCTGGTGGTGGGGGGTGCTTACGCCTTCAGCAATTCATCGACCGGGTTCAACAACAATAGTGCTTACACGGCCGGCGCATCGTATGACCGGGGGCCGTTGAGCCTGGCTGCGGCCTACTTCCAGGCCAACAATCCCGGCGGTGTCGCGACGCCTCCCAATACCGGTGGTGCCTTATCGAGCAGTGACGGCGATGCGACCATGGTTGGAGGCCGCCAGCGAATCCTGGGCGCGGCTGCGCGCTATGTGGTCGGTCCGGCAACCCTCGGCGCGGTCTTTACGCGAACCACGCTGGATGACCCGAGCGCGATTGCACAAGGCGGCGCTTACACCGCGCTCTCAGGCAACAAGCTGAGTTTCAATAACTACGAGCTCAATGCTCGCTATGCCGTCACGCCCCAACTGAATCTGGGCGGCTCCTATACGTTCACGGATGGCAAGTTCGACACAGCGACGTCGAGTTTGTCACCGAAGTGGAATTCCTTCATGTTGCAGGCCGATTACTCCTTGAGCCATCGCACGGATATTTATCTGGAGGGGGTCTATCAGCACACAACGGGCGCGTCGGGCGTCCCCGCACTGGGTTACGCATCGATCTACACCCTTGCTGCATCGTCGACGGGCAAACAGGCTGTGATCGCGGCGGGCGTGCGTCACCGCTTCTAAACAACGCGGCAGTATCACGAGACGATACAAGAGGCAAACGTAGAGCAAAAAGCGCCGCCCGGTTTCCCCGGCGGCGCTTTTTTCGGCATTGCGTTTTAAGGCCTCAGGCGGGCTTGTCGTTCCATCCCCCTCCCAGCGCTTCAATAAGCGCGACGGAAGCCTTGAGCTGCCGCGTACGCAGATCCAGCGCGGCAATTTGTGCGGTGAGTTCGGTGGTTTGCGCCGTCACCACGTCGAGATAGCTCACCACGCCATCCATGTAACGCGACGTGGCGAGGGCAAGCGTTCGCTGGGAAGCGGTCAGTGCCTGATCCTCGTTCACCGATTCGTCGCCGAGATGATGAAGGAGCGCAAGTCCGTCTTCGACCTGCTGAAATGCGGTCAATACCGTTTGCTTGTATCGCGCGCCATTCTCGGCCAGTTTCGCCCGGGAGGCGGCGACGGCCGCACTATGGCGGCCACCGTCGAAGATCGTGAATAGCAATTGCGGTCCAACCGACCATATTTCGTTGGGCGCGGCAAGCCACGGAGAGAACGTATCGCTCTGGTAGCCAGCGTCGAGACCGAGGGTAATGTCCGGATAGAACGCCGCCTTCGCGACCCCGATGTTCGCATTGGCGGCGGCCATGCGCCGCTCGGCAGCGGCAATATCGGGGCGGCGCTGCAAGATCGAGGAAGGCATGCCGGTCGGTACAGCAGGCAAATAGTCCTGATCCACGTCCGCCCCGAGGCTGAAATTCGATGCGGATGTGCCAGTCAGGGTGGCGACCGCGTGTTCGAGCAACGCGCGGCTCGCCTCGGTATCGTCCACAGCAGCGCGGGCCGACGAAAGTTGTGTCTGGGCTCGCGACACGTCCAGGCCCGATGCCAGTCCACCTTTGTGGCGACTTGTGGTTAGCTTGAGCGCGCGCTGGTAAGCCACGAGGGTATCGTTGAGCAATTTCGTGCGTTGGTCCAACCCGCGCAACTCGAAGTAGGTGGAGGCAAGCGTTGCCTGAAGACTTAGTCGCAACGATTCGAGGTCGTCAGCGCTGGCTTGTTCCTTCGACTGTCCTGCGCTGACCTGGTTGCGGATCTTGCCCCAGAGATCAAGATCGAAGCCGACACTGAGCTCGGCGTTGGCCGCAGTGTAAGTCGAGGGTTGCCCGGCGCCGCGCAGGGGCCGGTTATCGGACTGTCGCTGACGCGAGACATCGCTTTCGGCCCCAATGGTGGGGAAGAGGCCCGCGCGCGCCTCCTGGAGATAAGCGCTTGCTTCGTCGTGCCGGGCAATGGCCGCCGCTACGTTCGGATTGGCGCTGGCGATCCTGGCTTCAAGGGCGTTCAGCACGGGATCGTGATACATGGTCCACCAGCCATCACGCGGGATGCGATCGGCGGGACGGGCCGTTTGCCATGGGCCCGCTTCCTTGAACGACGTGGGAATGGCCGTAGCAGGTACTTTGTATACGGGGGCGAACGAGCATGCATTCAGCGCAACCACGCATACCGCCGCGAGAAGAATGCTTCCTTTAGCCATGAGTTCGCCCCGCCGCAGGAACGGTCGATACCGCCGCGATCGACACGCCTGCATGTCGCACGAGCTCGCCTTCTTCCAGGGAGTCCGGCGGGTTGTTGACGATGCGCTCGCCACTCGTCAACCCGGAGCCGATCAATACGCGGGTACCGAGATCAGTGGCTATCTTCACGTCTTTCAAGTGCACGTGGTTGTGTGCGCCAAGCACCGCGACCTGAAGGTTGTCGGTGCGAAAAATGAGGGCGCTCGCCGGTATGAGCAATGCGTTGCCCGAGCT
>NZ_JBAUSA010001095.1:0-3228 GCF_049581465.1 Caballeronia sp.
TTCATGTGTTCGTCTTAAGTCAAAGCGATTTCTCACTATAACGTAATTTCGCATAGCGAATTGTTCTGGATTCCCGCCAGGCTGTATGGCCGCGATTGGTCGGTGCCGCTTAACTCCGCCTGTGGGCGTTCGACGGAGACCTATTACACAGTGTATTAACTGTTGTGCGCGGGGGTGACCAAAAAATTCGCACTGAGCGCGCCCTATTGAATCCGACACGCCGCGCGTCGAGTGACGCTGAAACGTCGGGGTCGTTTAGACATTATGACTTTCCGCGAGGCCGACGCTGGCTGGCCCGCCGTGAGAAATCTAACTCGGGTTAGTCAGTATGACTTCGTGAGGCAAGGGCTGGCCTGCCGAGGGAAACAAACGCGGGTTAGCATCGCTGCCAGAGCCGCACGGTGTGGACGGTGCCACACCCGGCGATTTTCACCACGGAGGCCAGCATGGAAGACGATAGCACGGTGTACGTCGGTCTGGATGTCCACAAGGAATCGATCACGGCTGCCTATGCGCTGGGCGCAGGCGAGGTCGAAGTGCTCGGCGGGACCGGTACGAAGACGGACATTGATCGCCTGTGCAAGCGCCTGCAATCGAAGGCGCGACACATCTGCATCGTCTACGAGGCGGGCCCGTGCGGCTACGGACTTTACCGTCAACTCGTTCAGAAGGGATTCGACTGCATGGTCTGCGCGCCTTCACTAATTCCAAAGAAGCCAGGTGAGCGCGTCAAGACGGATCGACGCGACGCAGTGAAGCTTGTGCGTTCGCTGCGCGCCGGCGACCTGTCGCGCGTTTATGTGCCCACCGTGGATGACGAAGCATTCCGCGACCTGGCTCGCGCGTGGGTTAGCGCCAAGGACGATCTGAAGCGTGCACGACAGCGCCTGAAGGAGCAGCATTGCGCGAGGCGGTCCCCAACTGGCGATTCTATCCGGCTGTGCTGGGCCTACAAACGATGCGCGGCGTGCAGTTCACCACCGCGGTGTGCATGCTCGCCGAACTGGGCGATCTATCACGCTTCGAACATCCGCGTCAATTGATGGGCTGGCTGGGGGTGACGCCATCCGAACACTCGTCAGGTGAGAAACGCCGTCAGGGAAGCATTACCAAGAATGGAAACGCTTATGCCAGGAAGCTGCTCGTCGAAGCGGCGTGGAGCTACCAGCACCCGGCTCGAGTGAGTCCTGAGATCCAGCGCCGACACGAAGGCATTCCCAAGCCCATCGTGGATCGAGCCTGGGACGCGCAGCTGCGCTTGTGCCGACGTTATCGAAAGCTGGTAGCGCGTGGCAAGCAGAAGAACATCGCGGTAATCGCGGTCGCCCGTGAACTCAGCGGGTTCATCTGGGATATCAGCCGCCTTGCGATGTCGCTCGCCGTCAGGCAAGAGGCGCTCACGACGTAATCCCACATCCGAACAACTCCTGAATCACGCCTATCACTGACGGGAGAGTTTCCTGAAGGCGGCGTAGCCCGGCACACGAGTAACCCGCGACAATGCTACGCAACGGATTGCCTCCGGACTTGCGAGGTTAACATGAACGAGCCTGCGAAGGACGCCATTAGCACACGCTGGCTGATGCCGTAGATGCAGCCCGAGTTGGAGACGGTTGCGCAGGGGCGCACGTCGAAGAAACTCGTGCCGATGAGCCCTGCCGCCGCATACACGACCGCTAGCAGGATGAACAGGGCGGGCACGAACGGCACGAGCCCGTACTGCTCGTGATAGATGCGCGCGAACAGGCGCTCGCAGATATCGAGCCGATCATCAGCGAGGCGTTGCCACTGCCGAGGCGCGGGCGGCGACTGCGAGAGCGCGCCGGAGTCCTCAAGCGCATAGATGAGGCGCTGCGACCAGAAACGCTGCAGATACGCCGACAACGCGCTGCCTTTGAGGCTGTTCTGGAATTCGCGGTAGCGGGTGAACCACCCCAGGCTCAGGAACGTAATGAGCGGCGTGCCGACCATTACTGTGCTGAATGCGGCTAGAGTGACGACGAGCCCGAACGGCGCGCCGTCCACCTTCACGACGTAGTGCATGAACGCCGCGCCCGCGATGTTGATCGTGATGAGCCCGTGCTCAGCAGGACCGCGCGCCTGGAGCCGGTGAAATGGCTTTCGGTGAGCGGGCTGGGCTTGCGGGAAGTGCTTGCAGCCGGCATGCCGGTGGTAGCGGTGGTAGCGGTGGACATAGCGCTTTCTCCTCTTGTCTCTTGCGGCGCCGCTGCGCGTTTAAAGGCAGCTTGCTTCGCTCACCGCTGCGATATGTTGTCCTCGTGCCGCGCGAGTGTCTACGCGTCGAGCTTCGCGTGCAGCTTTTTCTTTTCTTCCTCGTCCTGGGGCCTCGGCGCCTCCGGCTGACGCAACAGAACATGGTGGTCCGCCTTTGTGGCCAGATGCTTGTCCTTGTCTTTCTCTTCCTCGGCGCGATCGACTTGCCGGGCCAGCTCGCCCGATTGTTCCTGCTTCATCACCGCTTGCGCCATGCGGTCCGCTTCCACTTCGTGCGGATCGCCCGGCTGGCTCACGGTCATCTTGCGCTGGACGCCGCCTGTCTGCTGCACGACATGCGTGAGTTCGTGCGCGAGCAGTTCGCGTCCGCCCGAGGTTCCCGGACTGTATTCGCCTTGCCGGAAGTACACGTCGTGTCCCGTCGCAAAAGCGCGTGCCGACAGCGAGCGGCCCAGCTCATCCGAATGCGCGTCGTGATGGATGCGCACACCCGAAAAATCCGCGCCGAAGGCCGTTTCCATGCGCGTGCGGGTTGAATGATCCATGCCTTGTCCGCCGCTGCGCGACGATTCGATTGAACGCTCGATCGCGCCCATGTCGGCATGTTGCGCCTCGCCGATCGCCGCGCGGTCGATCACGCGTCCGACGTATCGATTGCCGTAACACGACTGCAGCTTGAGCACCGAGCGCTGCGCGGACGCCGCGTCGATTTTCATGAAGCGGCTAATGGCCCCCGCATGCGCGCCCGCGCACGACGCGTCGCCGACGCGGCACGACACGCGGTCCACCGCATCACGCGCAACAAATGTCCCGGATGCCGAAGCATCGCCGCCGTCCATCGAGTGCGTTTCAGCACTCCGCGCGATCATCGCGGGCTGCATTTTTCCGATCGATTCTCGTTCGCTCATTTCGAACTCCTCTGTGCAACGAATGTGCCTTTTGCTCGCGTCGCGACCACTGCAGCGGCCGACGCGCATGGTTTCAAGATTAGTT
>NZ_JBAUSA010001096.1:0-8739 GCF_049581465.1 Caballeronia sp.
CTTCCAACACCGTTGCGATGCTCCGGTTAAAGAAGATTCCGGGCACGTCTTGTGCGCAAGTGGGGTTGCTGTCCATTAACATTTCATCGTCTACGCCAAAGGCATTTTCGCTTTTAGAACTGAGCGCGGCCCGGGCTACCTACGCACCTCTAAGGAGTATTCATGTTCATTCACAACAAGCGTCTGCAATACACAGTTCGCGTCGCCGCTCCCAATCCCGGCCTCGCAAACCTGCTTCTCGAGCAGTTCGGCGGCCCACAAGGCGAACTCGGGGCCGCATGCCGCTACTTTACGCAAGCGGTGGGCGAAGACGACCCCGGCCGCAAGGATATGCTGTTTGATATCGCAACCGAAGAATTAAGCCACCTCGAGATCGTAGGTTCGATCGTCGCGATGTTAAATAAGGGCGCGAAAGGCCAGCTCGCCGAAGCCGTCGAAAGCGAAGCGCAGTTGTACCGGTCGATGACCGGCGGGGGCAACGATTCGCACATTACCTCGCTGCTCAATGGTGGCGGACCGGCCCTGACAAACTCAGCCGGCGTACCGTGGACTGCCGCTTATGTCGATACGATCGGTGAACCCACGGCAGATCTGCGCTCAAACATCGCAGCTGAGGCCCGGGCAAAGATCCTCTACGAACGTTTGATCAATGTGACTGATGACCCGGGCATTCGGGAAACGCTTGGGTTTTTGATGACGCGCGAAATCGCACATCAAAAGTCTTTTGAGAAGGCGCTCCATTCGATTCAACCGAATTTCCCGCAGGGCAAGCTTCCCGGGATCCCGGAATACACGAGCGTGTATTACAAGATGTCGCAGGGCACCGAAGCGGAAACACGCGGTCCGTGGAACGAGGGTGCCGATTGGGAATTCGTCGAAGATCCGCAGCCAGCAGTGGACGGTGGTGACGGCCTGGCAACCGTGAACGTGAATGGAGCAGATGTCAAAGTACTGCAGGCGATGGCGGCCCGCACGGCATCGGACACGAGCGCTGACCCGAAGACGGGCGCTGACTTGGGCGCTGGCCAAGCGGCCTGAACCGGACGGTTCGGCGTTGTCGCGTGACGGGACCGTCGCAACATGGGGGTAAAACCTGTGGTAGATGTCGAGGTGGGCTTGAGCGGCATCGGACAGCGAATACCGGTGGCCGATGTTGCCTTTTAGCTCACCCATAGTTTTGAGCACGTACTTAGCACTGCTTTACGCATCGTTTTGAAACGCGTGCCCTCATTGCCAGCCACCGCCAAGCGCCAGGAAGGTTGCAATCTGGTCGCTGTTTACTTCTGCCTCCGCTGACGCCACCGCGGCTTCACTGTTGACCCACGTGCGCTCGGCATCGAGCGCGACGAGGCCGCCCACTTTCCCGCCCCGCCTGAGTTCGCTCGTGCTCTTGTTGACGACCATGGCCTGGTCGCGTGCAGCCTTGAGGCGCTGCAGTTGATTCAATGCGCCCGCATAGGTGTCAAGCGACGTTTCGGTCTCTCGAAGCGCCACGAGTACCGTGCTGTCGAAGTTCGCCAGACTCGCGCGGGTCTGCGCCTGAGCCGCGGAGATTCGATCGCGAACGGCACTACGATGCAGGTCCCAAGTGACGAGCGGTCCGACGGCGAAACGGTTTGTCAGCGGACCAAAGGCGCTTGAGGCTGCACCCGTCGATCCTATCGTAGCGCCTAGCATGATGTCGGGATAGAGCGCCGCCGTCGCGACACCGACGTCGGCCGTTGATGCGGCGAGCCAACGTTCGGCGGCACGCACATCAGGCCTGCGCTGGAGCAGCGCGCGTCCGTCGCCCGTTGGTAGCAACACTTGCAGCGCCAATGATGTGTGGCAAGCGAGCAGGGACCGGTCGTATTGCTCAGGCGGCTGTCCCATGAGTGTCGCAAGGCGGAATGCGGCATTGAGCTGGCGCGCCTGAAGCGGCGCTAGCTGCGATCGGCTGCCTTCTATCGGTCCCTGCTGACGCGCCTGATCGAATGGGGCCGCACGGCCGTGCGTGATCAGTTGCTGCGTGAGTGCAAGACTCTGTTGCTGAACCAATATGACCCGCTTGAGCACCTCGATCTGGTTGCCGGCGTTGCAGACGTCAGCGTAAGCGCGCGCTGTTTCAGCCGCCACGTTGACTCGCACAAGATCCCGCGCTGCGACCACGGCCTCGTCTCGCGCGGAGGCTGCTTCAATGCCACGTCGGATGCCTCCGAAAAGGTCCAGGTCGTAGCTCATCGTGATCCCCACGTTATAGATTTGGTGGCGCGGGGGCTCGATGTGCGAAAGCACCGCCTGGGCGGACTGTTGCGTATAGCTGGTTTCCGCGTCGGCGGCGATACGTAGGTCGCGCTCATCGCGAACCTCGGCAAGCAGCGCGCCGCTTCGCTCCAGATTGGCCTGCGCCGCTCTAAGATCAACGTTGCTGGCCAGCGCTTTTTCTACAAGATCATCCAATACCGGATCATTGAAAAGGTGCCACCAGTGGTCGGGCAGCGGCGCGTCGGATGCTGCAAGCCCGCCGGCAATAAAGGCGCCGTTGGCTTCGGGAGCATTGACGATCGCATCGGCGGGGATCTTATAGTTGGGCCCGACCTCTGCACAGCCTGCCAACGCGATCAACATGCCTGCGGCGAGATTGCGCGCGTTCACCACGGCAGGCTCCGCTTCACCCGGACCTCGCCGGATCGCGAATGAATCTCCACCGAAGCGGTCTGCCCGGGTACGAGGCGCACGCCCGGCGGAACCGAATCAATCGCGATGCGCACGGGGATGCGCTGCGCGAGTCGCACCCAGGTGAACGCCGGATTCACATTGGCAAGCTGCCCGTCAGTTCCCATTCGCTCGCGATCTTCGACGCCACCGGCGATGCTTTCTACATGGCCCCGTATTTCGTTTGCCACGCCCATCAAATAGATGCTCGCCGGGTCCCCCACATTGACGGCGGGCAGCTTCGTCTCCTCGAAATACCCCTCCACACGCAGTGAGCTTGAGCTGACAAGCGCCATGGCCGCTTTGCCTGCATTCAGATACACACCCGGCTGCAGATCCACGTTAGACACTGTGCCGTCAACCGGCGCACGAACCAAAGTCCGCTCCAGATTAAGCGCCGCGAGAGCGCGCGCAGCTTCCGCCTGCTTTACGCTCGCGTGCAATTGTTCGACCCTCGCCATGCCCTGCTCGGTCGATTCAGTAGCAACCACGTCGGGCAGCGAGCGATTGCGCCGGTCTTCGCGCCTCGCCTCATTGAATTCCGCCGTTTGTTTCTCGACATCCGCCTCGGCCAGATCAAGTGCGATTTGGTACCGCGAAGGATCAATGACGAGCAGCACTTGGCCCTTTGTGACGACCTCGTTGTCGCGAACGCGCACATCGGTGACCAGGCCGCTGATATCGGGGGCAATCGGCACGATATCAGCGCGCACGCGGCCATCGCGTGTCAAGGGTTCAACCTGATAGCGAACCCACAGCGCGTAGATCACGACGAGGATGCCGAGTATGACGGCAACAGTCGTCAGCGCGCGCACCAGGTTGGGAAGTCGCAGCATCTCAGGAAATGAACCCACGAGGGAGATAGCCATCGGCGAGGCGTGCAATACCCCACCAGAGCAGCAGGAAAATCGCCAGTTCAATCAGCGCGGGTTGCCAGAGAATTGCATGAAGCGGCAGTCGCAGCAGTGTCCCGCGCAGAAGTGACGTGATGATGAGCGCGACAACCGCCCAGACCAGGGCGGAGGGCATATAGACGCCAAAGAGATGGATCTCCTCAACCATCACGCGGCACTCCCGCAGAATCGCGAGCTCGGAAACAGGTTGCAGCGCATGCCGACGAGTGCCAACAGCAACGCGTCACGGGTGATCGATTGCTGGTCCCTTGTAGTCTCTATAGCCTGGTCCAGCGCATGCATCAACGACGAAGTGGCGGCGACGGCCACGCCTTTGCGCCTTCTCGCGCGATACAGTTCGGACACCTCGCCAAGTGCAGACTGGATCGCAAGCCGGGCATGCTCGCTGACATCCGTGAGCGCCTCGCGGGCTTGAATGATGTTTCGGCCGATGCGCAGATCGATGAGTCCATCGGCTGCGTGCAATGCGTCTTCCGGACCCGCCAGCGCCATGCGCGCTGCGATCTGACCCAGCCGGTCGATGGCTTGCGCCGTCCAGGTCCGGGCATCGAGCGGTGCGCTCATATCGGCAAGCTGCGCGAGATCCGCCCAGTTCTGGTGAACGATTCGATAAGCTGTCCAACGCGCATTGGCAGAGCGAAACAGCTTGGTGACGGCGAGTGTGGTGACGATACCTACAACCTGTGCCAACCCCGTGTTGAGGAACAGGGCGAAGTCCACGTGAAAGCGATCGAGAAAGCCCATCGCAACAATAAAGCAGGAAAGCATGGGCAGGGCACGCGCGGAGCGCGCCGGATCGGCCTGGATATAGCCCATCCAAAGCAACGCCGGTGCCAGCGTCACAATGAGCATCCCCGCGCCATCAACCCTTGGCAGGATGACAAACAGATACAGCGCCGCAAGTGGAAAAGTGGCGAGCGTCGACATCAGGTAGCGCCCGATTACGGGGGCAGGATCATCTTGCGCCGCGAATGAACACGTTATAAGCGCGGCAAAAGCCGCCGTGGTCGAGCCGCTTGGCCATGCGAGAAGGATCCAGAACGTGGAATAAAGAATGATCGCAACGGTCGTTGCGGCACCGGCGAGCAATGCGAGACCGTGATCTCGCGCGAGAGCGAATTCACGCGTACTGCCTGGGATTTCGACCAGGCGGGAAACGTCGGAGTCCTGCTCGTCGATCGCACGAACCAGCACACGCGCCGCGTGCAGCGTGTCCACGAATGCCGCCATGCGGTCACACAGGCTTGCGCTCAGAAGCGACGCCCATTCGCCATCGCGCAAATGCGTGGCCGAGAGCGCCCGGCAACGGGACGCCAGCTCGATATCGAGCGTATCGGCAAGATCCTTCGACCCCTTC
This sequence comes from Caballeronia sp., assembly GCF_049581465.1. Classification (GTDB taxonomy): domain Bacteria; phylum Pseudomonadota; class Gammaproteobacteria; order Burkholderiales; family Burkholderiaceae; genus Caballeronia. The sequence goes on from NZ_JBAUSA010001096.1 coordinate 4,966, forward strand.
AGACTGGCGGCAAGCGAGTCGACCAGTGTAGCCGTCTCCGTATCGAGGGCGTCGAGCGCGCGCAATCGGTCAAGCCTGTCGGCTGCAGCTGAAGCAAGGGGTAGAAGCGCCGCGAGCCGATGTTGTAGTTCGAAGACGATCTCCTGCGTAGCGCTTGCAAAGCGCTGGTCGAACGGAAGATTGCCGGCCAGCATGCCGAGTTCGGTGACGTCGGCTGCCAGCTTGCGGCGATGTTCGTACTCAAGCCTTGCATGGCGGGTGCCGAGCGCATCGGCCGTCCAGCGGGAAGCATGCTCAAGAAATGCCACGGCTCGCTCGCGGATCACAGGACGAACGTTCGTCGGACGCAACAGCATATGCGTGACGGTCACGCAGAGAATCGCCACCGCCATTTCCTCGACGCGGGAAACGGTCGTCGTGAAAATATCCGATGGCTCGTAGAGGTAAGGAAAGCTGATGATTGCAGTGCTAAATGACGCCATCTGGAACAGAAATGCGCGCGGCGTGCGATCGAGCACGGCGAGGTAAATGCAGAAGCCGATCCAGAGTGCGAGGCACAGCACCAGCAGGGCCGGCGAATTTTGCAGGTTGGGAACGAGGAGGATGCTGACTACTGCACCTGTTGCAACCCCTGTCAGGCGGTAGAGGGCCTTCGGGCGAAATGCGCCGGCCATCGGCTGGGCCGTCACGTAGACCGTCAGAAGCGCCCACCAGGGGCGCGGCAAGCTCACTTCGAACGAGACGACGAGCACAAGCGCTGCTGCGACAAAGGTGCTCAGCGAGAAGGTCAGCTTCTTAAGGTCGATCGCAAGAACATCGCTGGGGTGCGGCCGGATAGTAAGAGGTTGCGACATCACGGATACCTTCGAACGAATCAAGCCGGGGGAGCCCGGGCGATTCTCCGAAAGGATAGTCGATCCCCGGCTTGATCACATTCTGGACGCGCCGATCCAGCAACGGCGAGCATGTTGCGACGCGACATGGAGAGGTCGCAGGCTTAGGTTTAGAGCAGAAGATTGGCCGCGCGATGGACGACGCCTGGGTATCGCGGCGCGGGCCCTTGAGCCCGCGCCGGATTAGAACTAGGCCTGCAGAAGCTTAAGCAGTTCCTTGGCAGCCGGGCCGGAGGAGGCCGGGTTTTGGCCGGTGACTAGCCGCCCGTCGACGAGGGTAAAAACGGACCAATCGTCTCCCTTTTCATACGTGCCGCCCAGACGCTTCAGTTCGTCCTCGACGAGGAAGGGCACGATCTTGGTCAGGCCTACGGCTTCTTCCTCACTGTTGGCAAAGCCGGTGACGCGCTTTCCCTTGACGATGGACTGTCCGTTATACGTCACTTTCCGCAGAACGCCGGGCGCATGACACACGGCGGCAACCGGCTTGCCGGCGTTGTAGAAATCCTCGATCAAGGCGATCGAGTTCTTGTCATTGGCCAGATCCCATAGCGGGCCGTGGCCGCCGGGATAGAAGACCGTATCGTAGCCATCAGCCTTGACGTCAGCCAGCTTTACGGTGTTGGCCAGGCGCTTCTGGGCATCGGGGTCCTTCTTGAAGCGTTCCATCGGCTCGGTCTGGTTACCCGGCTCGTCGCTCTTGGGATCGATCGGCGGCTGGCCACCCTTGGGCGACGCCAGGGTGATCTCTGCCCCGGCATCCTTGAACACGTAGTAGGGCGCGGCAAACTCTTCGAGCCAAAAACCGGTCGGCTTGCCTGTATCGCCGAGCTGGTCGTGCGAGGTCAAAACCATCAAGATCTTCATTGTCAGACTCCGTTTATTGAGGTGAATACTTAACTGCGATTTGACTCAGCACGGTTCGGTCCCGATGCGCGTCGCGTAAGTCCTAAAGGATCCTCCGCTGCAGCAAGGACGCTGTGCCCAACGTTCATCGATTGGCTTTTTGCAACGCCCGGTGCTGCGGTGTTGCGCTGTTGCACAGGCTCAGGTCCGCTCGCCCGTGATGTAGTGTTCGAGTTGCTGGATCGTGAACTCCTGTTCAGCGATGACGTTCTTCACCAGGTCGCCGATCGAGATCATGCCGACCAGCCGTTCCTGATCGATCACCGGCAAATGGCGCATGCGACGCTCTGTCATGAGTGCCATGCATTCGTCGCTTGACTGATCGGGCCGGACGAAAATCACCGCCCGGGTCATGATGTCCTGCACCGGCGTGGCCTTCGACGAGCGTTCCATCAGCACTATTTTTCGCGCATAGTCGCGCTCTGAGATGATCCCGGCGATCTTGTCGCCATCGGTGACGACCACGGCGCCGATCCGCTGTTCCGCCATGAGTTTGACCGCGTTGTAGACGGAATCCGTTGCGGCGATCGTGTAGACGCTTTGGTTCGACTTCGATTTGAGGATTTGTGCAACGCTTTTCATGGAGCGGCTCCGTGTCGCACTGCAGCACAATGACTCGCGACGCGCTGTCGTGAGGGACGACCCCTTCCAGTATAGGCGGCGTTATTGCATGAAGAAACGCGGGAACAAGTTTTGTCCGTTCGCCATCGACTAGCGGGCGGCAGCCTGCTATTGACGAAAGTTCGATGCATCAGGGTGTCGGGCCTTGTTCCTGCGGCTTGTCGTCAAGATTGTTCCTGAACCCTTCCTTCTTGTGCGAGCCATCGCAGAATGGCTTGTTTTGCGAGTGGCCGCATCGACATAGCCAGACCTCATCCTTCTCCACCTCGATATTTTTCCCGCCTGGAGTGGTGATCTTGAAGTCGCCCTTTATGTAGTACGGGCCGTCATTGCGGGGGGTGATAATCGCCGTCGCCATTTGCGCCTCCGATGATTGAGAACACGCGCGGTCTCGCGCATGTTAGCGCCACTATTTCAGTGTATATCCGATTCCCGGGTCACTCTGTCGCTACAGCGCTGCCGCCAAGATACGCGGCGCGGACCCGGCTGTCCTGTGCCAGATCCCGGGCTCGGCCGGCGAGCGCGATGCGCCCGCTTTCCAGCACGTAGGCCCGATGCGCGATGCTCAGCGCCTGGCGTGCGTTCTGTTCGACGAGCAGGATCGATGTGCCTTCGTTGCAGATGTCGGCGATCATGCCGAAAATCGCGCGGACCAGTTTCGGCGCCAGCCCCATGGACGGTTCGTCCAGCACGATGATGCGCGGCTGCAGCATCAGGGCGCGTGCGATCGCCAGCATCTGCTGTTCGCCACCGCTGAGGGTGCCCGCCAACTGGCTGCGTCGTTCACGCAGCCGCGGGAAGGTCTCATAGACCCTGGCCATCCGCTGGGCCAGCATGGCGGCGTCGCGTCGGATCAAATAGCCACCGAGTCGCAGGTTTTCCTCGACCGTCAGTGCCCCGAACATACGACGGCCTTCCGGCACGTGACCGAGACCTAGCGCCACGATCTGGTGAGCACGCAGTGCGTTCAGCGGCTGGCCGGCCATCACGATCTGTCCCGCGCGTGGACGAATCAGGCCGGAGATGGCCCTTAGCGTGGTGGTCTTTCCCGCCCCGTTGCTGCCGAGCAATGCGACGATCTCACCCTTGTCCACGTCCAGCGATATGCCATGCAGAACCTCTACGTTCCCATAGCTCACGTGCAGGTCGCGGATTTCTAGGAGTCCCACAGCGATTCCTCCCCGGCAGCATCGTCGACGGCCTCGTCTTTCCCGGCCGTACCCAGATAGGCGTCGATCACACGCGGGTCCGCCTGGATCTGGGACGGCAGGCCCTCGGCGATGATGACGCCATGGTCCATGACGATAATGCGGTCCGACACGCCCATCACCAGCATCATGTCGTGTTCGATCAG
>NZ_JBAUSA010001097.1:0-5223 GCF_049581465.1 Caballeronia sp.
GCCGCATCCAGCCGGAAGCGAACGCGTCGCTGTATTCGCCGAAGCGGCGCATCCACGCGCTGCCTTGCGCCGATGGCGGCGCCACGATCAGGGCGTCCTTGAAGGCGGTTTTGTCTTTCGCGGCAATCTCGCTGACGAGCCGCGCGGGTGGCAGATTCACGCCGGCTGCGCGATACGCCCGGTTGAGCGGCTCCACCGCGCCGTGGCAAAAGATCGGGCCGATGCCCCGATCCACACCCGCGAGAATCCGCTGCGCCTTGCCGAACGAATAGCAAAACAGCACCGACGCGCGACCTTGCGCTGCGTTATGCCGCCACCATGAATCGATGCCGTCGAAGACGGCGCGCGACGGTTCCCATCGGTAAATCGGCAAGCCGAACGTGGATTCCGTGATGAACGTGTCGCACCGGACGGGTTCGAAAGGCGCGCAAGTGGGATCGGTTTCGACCTTGTAGTCGCCCGACGCGACCCAGACGCGGCCCGCGTGCTCCAAGCGCACTTGCGCGGAACCGAGCACATGACCGGCCGGATGCAGCGAGACGGCCACGCCGTTCACCATCAGGCGCTCGCCATAGGGAACGCCTTGCAAATTGATGCCCGGCAGCCGCGACAGCAACACGCCGACGCCCGCTTCAGCCGCGAGATAACGCGCGTGCCCGAAGCGGGCGTGATCGGCGTGGGCATGAGTAATGATTGCCCGCTCGACCGGACGCCACGGGTCGATATAGAAGTCCCCCGGCGGGCAATAGAGGCCTTCCGGCCTCGCGACAATCAGGTCTTGCGATGCGTCCAACCGGTTTCCCCTCGGAGAGTCAGAAGACGGCCCGAAAACGGCCGAGGTGACGTGGAGGGGAGCAAATGTCGTGCCGTTCGAAGCGCTTCAATCGTCGCCGGGGAAGGCGATGACAATTCGTGCACTCATGTCGGCGAAGCTTCCGGTGAGCGTCGCGTCATGTCCCTTTATGATGGCGCTGGCAATGTACAGCCCGAGCCCCAACCCACCGCGGTTGTTCGCGTTGTCGAGCGAACCACTTTTGAACGGATCGGTCAGGCGCTCAAATGATGCGGCGGGTTTGTTGATGAGACGATTTCGCACTTCGATGGTCTTCGTCTTGCCGTTCGTGTGTGCCGTCAGTTCGATAGGGAATGTCGTATCCCCATGCTGCCGCGCGTTACTGATCAGATTGGTCAGCGCCTGATTAAAGCGATCGGGGTCCACGAGCACTTCGCCCAGATCGTCCGCGAATTGCGTGACAATCCTTATGTTGGGATGGGCCATTTGGTTCTGCTCAACGATTGATTCGAGCAGATCCGTGAGCGTGACACGCTCACGCGTCAGCCCCAGGCCGACTCCGGAGCGGATGCGACTTACATCGAGAATATAGTTGATGAGCGACTGCATGCGCCGTGTCGAGCCCTCCACACGTTTCGCCGTGTCATTGGATGTAGCAAGTCCACGGCCCATCAGCTGCACTGCCATGTTGATCGCCTGCAACGGATCGCGAAGATCGTGACCGAGCGTCGCAAGCAGGGTGGTCCGCGCCCGCTCGGCTTCCCTCATGCGATGCAACGCAACGTCCTGCAGGATCACCTTCAGTTCGCGGGCCGCGGACCGGTCCATCCCGGTCCACTCACGGCTACGGCCTCGCACAGTCTGTTTCCAGACTTCGAACGATCCGCGTGGCGTGAGCCGTGCACCGTTGGGCCCAGACGCGATCACTTTGTCTGGCGGCCCGGCCCAGTTGATCGTTTCCACCAGTTCGCCTCTTAGCCAGATGATCGTGATCCGGGCGTCGCCGACTATCTGGATTGCAAGGCAGCCCGCAACGGGTCCTTCCGGCGTGCAGATCGCCCCCAGGTTTGGCAGTTCTGCCGCCAGCGACTGGGTGAGGAGCAGGTCCTGCCGCGTCACGTTCATGTGCTCGGCGAGCGCCCGCAGCTTTCCCACGTCATTTGCGCGGGCTTTGCCCAGTGCGACCACCTCACGGTCAACGACCGCCATGACGGACTCACAATCGATCAGCGCGGCAACATCTGCGGCAGCTGTCACCAGACCCATCAGGGGTTCGTCTGCCTGCGCGAGTTCGGCCGCGATCTTAGTGCGCAGATCCTGCAGGCGATGCTCATCGAGTGCACGGTGCCGCGCTTCGATCTGTGAGATCAGGATCGATACCACCATTGTCAACACTGTGCACGACAGGCGCACCGCGTGCGATGCCCGATGCGCCGTCGCGTGGTGACACGCAAAAAGCCCCCAAAGCTGTCCGTCAACGACGATCGAGACGCTCATCGACGCGCCGACGCCCATATTCTTCAGGTACTCGATATGGATCGGCGAGACGCTTCTCAGCACCGCGTAACTCAGGTCGTAAGGCGCGTCGGTGTGGGGATGCAATGACGGCTGAATGGCGACGGGCGCGGCGTCCACCGAAACGATCTGCCGGATCGGATTCAGGACGTACAGACGCCGGGCCTGTGCCGGGATATCGCCGGCCGGATAGCGCTGATGCAGATAGGACGGCAGGTCATCCCGCCGTGTTTCACCGATCACTTCGCCAGTTCCGTCAGACAGGAAGCGGTAGCCCATGACGCGGTCGAAGCCGGTCATCGTGCGGATCGCCTCCGCCGCCGACTGCAGCAATTCGGCCGCGTTCGCATATCGACCCGCCTGCAATCTTTGGATCGCGCGCTGTGCGTATAGCGCGAACTGAGATGCGGGCGGGGTATTGGCCGCAAGCTGTTCGAATTCGGCAACCAGCGTGTCGCCCGACCAATGCGTAATCAAATCGAAGCGCTGGCCGCTCGCGCCCTCGCACTCGACGGTCTCCAGCGCAATCGTGGGCTCAGCAAGCGCGGCAAGGAGTGTCTGGCGCGACAGCGGCGTCAGATGGCTGTCCGTCAGTGGCTCGCCTAAAGCAGGGAGCGGGCCAAGCAAGGCCGCCGCGTTGGCACTCATCGCCAGGACACGACCGGTCCGGTCGAGGCAGAGAAGCGCCCCATGCGGCTGTATCAATCCGAGCGCGTGAATGGGTTCCTGGTCGCAGTTCGCAATGATCTCGGACAGGGGTTCGTTTTTCATGAAGAAAATAGTCCCTCCGCGGCGAGCGCGAAAAAAGTGCTGTGAGTGGGACAGTTTGCCACACAAGGTTGCGGCGTCACGAGGGGAGGACCGCGAGGCGTTAACAAGACGCCCCTATAATCAGACTCTGTTCATTCATGCTGACATCGACCGACTTGACCGACATTACACAATCTGATCAGCACGCTCCGGGCACCGCTCTCGAGGCATCCGCACCGCCTGGCGTGGTTGGCGCGCTGCGTGCGGCGACCGCCGCGCGACACGAATTGCTGCATCGGATCATGCCGCTCTCGGTGGATAGCGTCGCCGTCAGCGACTACCTGGCGCATCTGCGGGTTCTGCGCGCGTGGCTCGCACCGCTTCAGGCATGGCTCGACACCTTCGGCGACGGTCCGCAAGGGGCGGGTGCCGCGTTCCGTATGAATCGCCTTGCGTTAATCGACGCAGACCTCGCGGACCCGTCGGCGGATTTGCAAGCGTCGAGCTTGCCAGTGACCGATGCAACCGCCGCCGCCGCCGCACGCTGGAGCGGCCATCGGAGCGCTGCGTATCGCTGGGGCGTGTGTTACGTGATCGAGGGCTCGCGACTCGGTGGCGCGGTGCTCTATGCGCAATTGCGTGAACGGCTCGCGCCCCATCCGCTGTCCTACCTGAAGGTTGGCCGCGATGCGCTCGGCCCGCAATGGCAAGCCTTCAATCGCGCAATGGGAGTGGACGTGCAAACGCCGGACGCCATCCGCGAAGCCTGCGAGGGCGCTGCGGACGCGTTCGATAGTCTGATCGGTCTCGCCCGGCGGCCGTGAGGAGATTGATTTAATAGGATCGCTTATTGATCCGGGAGGGCGCGTCCCCGACGGTCGTTGTAGCGGTGTCTCATGATCGATTCTTGTAGTCCCGCGACTCTAACCCATTCATTTGCACATCAGAGCCCTCATTATTTCGATGGCTCTCGCTGCGGCCCGCTTTTATTCTTTTGGCCCGGAGGCGTGCCTGCGCCGCGAATGTTCACGAATTTGCTGAGCGTATCGAACCAGAACGGCGCGCCCAGCGATACGGCTGCGATCGTGATGATGAGTCCGAGAAGCTTTATCGCCCAGCCACCCAAATCCGTTGGAACCAGGTCCGGGTTGCCCTTGCTAGCCGGGTTGCCAAACCAGCCGAGCGGGAAATCAATCTTCCCGGCCTCCGTGAACGTCGCGTCCCGATAGGGCGCCGAGCCCGCCGTTGTAGCGTCGCCCGGGGATTGCTGCCCGGTTGCTTGGGCGCCTTGAACGACCTCGACCGCTGCGCCCGCGATCGAGGCCCGCAACGCGTCGTTATGCGTGAGAACCTTCGCAAGCATGATGGTATCGGCGTTCGCCACGCCTACGACGATGACCGCGACCAACACGAGCACGAGCTGAGTCCATCGCTTGTACCAACCCGTCACGCGATCCATGGCGTCGTTGTACCAATGCTCGACGTTGGCCTGAAATGCCTCTATTTGACGCTCCGCAGAGCCGACCGAGTTCTGCACGAGCGTCGCCTCCTGACGCGTCTTCGTCACAAGCAGCAGCAAGGCATCTTTTGTGTGCCCAGCCGGCAAGCGTTGTCTGATCGCCGTTTCTACATTGCCAAGAGGATCCGGACATTCGGCGGCGAGTGAGCGACCGGCGTCCAGCGCGATCGCCAAAGCCTTCGTTGCGTCTGCAATGCCCTTGAGGTCCAATCGATCCTTTACCTTGGCTGCCGCGTCGGTCGCCAGGTCATGCTTGGTCTTCACGTCGACCGCTGCCTTTACCTTCGCTTTCGCATCGTTGAGCGCGAGTTGGGCAGTGTTCACCGCAGCGACAAGACTCGCATTGCCCGGATTTGCCGTCTGCGCCTTTTGGGCGTCATCGAGTGCGGTCTGGCGCTGACCTGCCAACAAAGTCCAGTAAGCGTTCACTCCCGCACCGGACGAAGAAAGAATGTCGACCAGCGCCGACGACAGGATTTTCGACGGCATGTAAGAAGGCAAGCGATTCGGCTTGTTCGGATCCGATGCAAACTGGGAAATGCTGCTTACCAATCCGTGCGAGTAGATCTGCTGTGCCAGACCCGTAAAGCTGGGATCGTTCAACAGGTTCTTTACTCCCTCGAACAAGGTTGTTCCGCGCTTGTTC
>NZ_JBAUSA010001098.1:0-3809 GCF_049581465.1 Caballeronia sp.
TGACTGAACCGGGGATAATACAAGCGTACCGCATTAGTTTCTACTACTGAATTTCGAGATAATCGGCGGCGTTCGCGAATCGATTGTGCGCCGCGTTTTCAATCAGTACAGGTGGAGAAATCGCCAGACATAAAAGCGCGCGATACCGACGAGTTCATGCAGCGCCGTTTCAGCGTCTATATAGCCTCGCCCGCGGGGGATCAACGTGGGCGCCCGTGGGTATTTCACGCTCGACACAAAGGGTTGAGGGTCAAGCCCGAATGCGTGGAAGGAGAGAAGCGCGCGGGGCATCTGGTATGCGGTCGTCACCAGAATCAGCGTCTCGTCGTGCTGCGGCCTGAGGAGAAGCGCGACATTGCGCGCGTTTTCGTACGTGTTGAGACTTGTGTTCTCGCTGACCAGATCTGACGCTTTTACGTCGCGTGCCAGTAGGTAGGGAAGGTAATTGTCGGCTTCAGCTTGTTCGTGATGCTGCGGATTGCCGCCGCTCACGATTACGCGACACACGTCGCCCGCCCGCTGGCACTCGTGATAAAGGTCGGCTGTGGCCGCGAACTTGGGAACGGAGTCGTACTTTGGAATCAAGCGTTTTTGAGGATCGTGTTCGGTGCCGCCGCCGAGCAGAATAAGCGTCGTTCGCGCGCCGAAGTGCACAGTCTGTGCTGAGGACGCTACTTCGAAACCTCGCTGAGCGAGCGCGAGCAGGGGTGTGGAAATCCAGCCCGCGCCGATTACCCAGAAAACCGCCATGCAAGTTATTGCGACGGCGCGTCTGCGCTGTCTCCAAACCACGAACAGTGCAAAAAAAAGCAGCAATAAAGTTATAAGAACCAATTTAATTTGAGGTAACGTATAGGTTTTCGAGTTAATCCGCTGTGGGTCGTTGCATTCCATGGAATGCATGGCTGGAAGCGGGGCGTGCAGTGTAACGCGCGTTGAACGGGGCCTCGAGAATATAAAAGTTGCGACGAATAGAATCAAGCAGCACCTAGCGCAAGCGGCGGCTGCGAGTTCCGGTCAGGGCCGCGTTGTCGGCGCGGACTGGTTTCGGGGCGTGCCGCGTTCAGTCGGTGCCGTTGGCGGTGTTTCACTGCCAGGCGGCATCGTAACGGCTGCACTGGAAGATATAACGAGATGACCACGTATTCAAACGAAGCCGTACTAGAAGCGCTCCGGCGAGCTCAGTATCGACAAGTTCCGTGGGCAAGGCGCCCCAACGTTTTCAGTCATCTGCGCGACCTGGGCCTGTTGGAGTTGGTCAGGCAGCGCACCGTGGCTCCTGCCCCGGGGTTTCACGCACCCGTCGATATCGCGGTTGTTACCGAGCGTGGGAAGACGGAATTTTCCCGATTAGCACGCGATGAACGCGCCATGGACTGGGATTTGCGCCGTAACGCGCCGTATTCGTTTACCGCTGCGCGGGAGCCGATGGCTGAGGCACGGGCGTAGGCGCTAGGGCGGCGGTGCTGCTCGCGGAGAGTGTGGGGGCAGGTTTTGGGGCGGTGCTGTTAGCGGCGAGTGTGGGGCTAGGGTGGAGTCCTTCTGCTAGCGTGGTCGTTCTTCATAAGTCGGATTTTCTTGCTTATTTCTGTTAGCCCCTGTCCGGGGCGGGACTTCATTTCTTTGCAAACGCGCAAAGAAACGAAGCAAAGAAACGCGTTCAAACCGCGAATACCTAAGCGTCGTCGTTGGTCATTTCAGGGTTTTGGCCCGAACGTAGTACCGCCCCCACACATCAACGCGCAGTCGAATACCCATCCCAAGCCCAAACGGCACGCACACGCTTCGCCTCAACGGCCATATAGCGTGACTATCTGTGTCCTCGTGGCACCCCAACCCGGTGAACCGCGCTCGTTCATCCCACGCGCGGCATCGACGGGCAAAACCAAACAATCCAAAACCAGACAATTTTTCGCCGATCTTGTCACTGACCTTAGGGACGGTGTCCGCGATGCGTTACTGGCGGCGTTGCCACGCGTGTTGCCATAGGCACGCGGCGTTACCTGAGGCACGACATCAAGGGTGGGGTGGTCGAGGCGAAGCGCGTGCGCGCGGTCTGCGAGAAAGGTGGGTTTTCGACTGAGCGTTGATGCGTGGGAGTCGTACTACGTTCGGGCCAAAAGCCTGAAATGGGCAACGACGACACTGAGGTATTCGCGGTTTGAACGCGTTTCTTTGGTTCGTTTCTTTGCGCGTTTGCAAAGAAATGAAGTCCCGCCCCGGATAGGGGCTAATAGTAATAAGCAAGAAAATACAATATAAGCCGACCGCTGCGGCGAGCAGAAGGACTCCACCCTAGCCCCACACTCACCGCCAGCAAAACCCCACCCTACAAACCCGGCCGAAACCAGGCCAAAATCAGGCCAAAATCAGGCCATCTTGACCGGGGCGCGCCACGATTCCGGATTGGTCCAGAACGCGCCACGCAGACGGTCCCGGCTCGGCGGCGCCGGCGGCTTGGCCGCAGTCGACCCAATACGGCCGCGCAGCGACACCTCACGGCCGTTGCTGCCCAAGCGTTTCACGATTTCTGCAAGCGTACCGTCCGCCTGCCATTCGTCAAAGCGCCGACGGCACGTCGGCGGCGAAGGATAGCGGCCCGGCAACTTCGACCAGCCTTCGCCCGTGGACAAAACCCAAAGCACTGCATTGACGACGGCGCGTGCCTCCACGCGCGGACGACCACGTCGTTCGCTACGTGCAGGTTCCGCACAGAACAACGCTTCAACCAGCGCCCACTCGTTATCTCTCAAATCGTCAAACATCATGTTTCACCTCAGCGAAGCTAACCCCGGTGCGCTGCCCCGCGCCGCGCACTCTGGTCGGAATTCGAAGATCGAACCCAGATAAGGTCGGAGCACACATTGCGACGGACCTTTGCGTTGAACCTGCAATGCCGCCAACCCATGCATGAGTAAATGCGAGAACCGTGCCATGCGGGTGTCGATCGCCCGGAAAGCCTCGTGGCAGTAAGCTGGCCCGTTACCAGCATGGCCCGTATGAGACGCTATAAGTGTCGTTAATGAAATCGGGACAATCACCAATCCTGTGCAAAAGGCCCGTCAGGCGTGCGTGTATGCCCTTTTTGCTGCACCGCAACGAAACTTGATTTGAGATTGTTTTGCGATATTTCATTTACTATCGGCATTGTTGGCTGATGTTAATGAGGAAATGGCATGAATCGCGCGCTGAATGTGACGTTGAGGCAATTGCGCGTGTTTATCGAGGTTGCGCGTCTACAAAGCTTCAGCCGGGCGGGCGACGAGATCGGACTGACTCAGTCGGCGGTCAGCCGTTGCGTGCGGGAACTTGAGGCGGAGATAGGGCTGAAGTTGATCGACCGGACGACACGGGACGTGCAACTCACGGATGTCGGCGCAAATTTGATCGGCAGCGTGTCGCGCCTGTTGTCGGACCTGGACGAAGCGCTGCGGGAAATCCGCGATCTCGGCGAGCAGCGGCGCGGTCGAGTGGTCGTGGCGGCGAGTCCCACAGTTGCTTGCCGCCTGATGCCGGTCGTGATTTCCGCTTGCATTCGCGAATTTCCGCTGATTTCGTTGAGCTTGCGCGACGACCTTCAAAGCGACGTGGTGCGCAAGGTCAAATCCGGCGAGGTTGATTTTGGCGTCGCGATCGGCCCGCACAGCAGCGAGGATCTGCATGGCGAAGCCGTGATGACCGACTCGTTCTGCATGGTCGCACGCCGCGATCATCCGCTGGCCGGCGGAGGCGAGGTGACGTGGAGCGCGCTTTCCGGTGAGCGTCTCGTCATGCTCGATCATGCATCCGGAAGTCGTCCGATCATTGAC
>NZ_JBAUSA010001099.1:0-3488 GCF_049581465.1 Caballeronia sp.
AGATCATGTCGTAGAGCAGCGCCGAATTCCACGCAACCGCCTCTTTTCCCGGTCCACGATTCATCCCTGCCAGCATCTGCACCCACGGCTCGTAGCGCGCGCTCCAGCGGCCCGCGTAATAGGTCGATTGCTCGTATTTGCGGATCCCTTCTGCGCTCGTCTTCAATTCGCGTGCATACCAGTCGTCAATCGATATCGACGGAACGCCCTTCGCCTTCCAGTCTTCCAGTCCAATCGGGTCGACGAGCACCAGTTGCTGCGTTTCGTCGGGATACATGAGCGCGTATCGGACCGCGATCATGCCGCCCGTGGAATGCGCGACGAACGTCGCCTTCTTGACACCGAGCGACTGCAGCAGTGCATGCGTATTACGGGCGAGTTGCTGAAAGGTGTACTGGTAACGCGCCGGTTTTGTCGATTTGCAAAAACCAATCTGATCCGGTGCGATCACGCGATACCCGGCGTCGGTGAGCACATCGATGCTTTCCTTCCACGTCGCCGAGCAGAAGTTCTTGCCATGTAACAGGACGACGGTGCGCCCGTTCGCGTTCTTCGGCGCCACGTCCATGTACGCCATGCGCACGATTTGCCGTTGCGACGAAATCGCGAAGCGACCGACAGGATAGGGGTAATCGAAACCTTCGAGTTCCGGTCCGTACACCGGTGAATCGGCGTCGGCCCGCACGACAGACGACGCGGGTTCGTCGGCGCAAACGGGTCGGACAGATAAGCTTGCGGTTGCGGCCATGGCAAGGACGACGCAAAGCTTGGCGGTAATCGAAGTCATTGAAAACAACGCGAAAAATGGTCGAAAAAGGTCGCGAACCGACGGCGAAAGGATTTTATCCCGCGCGCGGGTTCGACCGATACGCATCGTAGAGACGCGCGCCAGATGGTATCGGCTCGGCCGCTCCCGATGGCTTCTACTGGCTATTGGGGATAGACGCTGACCAGGAAATCGCCGAAAGAATTGAAGACGGGCCGGTCGCCACGAATCACGGATACGACTGGCGCTTCAACATTTTCCTCTTCGACCACCGCGAAGCTGAATTCCGGCGCCGACGATGAAAGCATGGTTCGTACCTCGGCGAGTTCCCTCTCGACGTCGTGAAGCGGACTGGCCTCTCTCGTCGTGACGGGTCGATCAGCCGACGGCAGGCTCTTCTGGATCATCTGCACCCTCACCCTCGCTTCGCCGAGCAATGCGGGTGGGACCAGGGAGAACTCACAGAACGATGCCAAACCGTGTGTTTCTGCGATCTCGAGGAAAAACTGCAGGCCTTCGTACGTGGCGGCGTATCGCTTCGCTTCGCCCACGACCGTGAACCCACCCGCCGTAAAGTGGCTTTTGAATTGCGCGATCGCGGTTTTCTTGGCCTGGTCCACGGCCGCATTCAGCAGTTCGGCAGATTGCCTTTGTAACGGCCCGACCTGGGCTTTCAGCTTTGCAAGTTCTTTAACAGTTCGAAGATCCATCACTTTTCTCTTTGTATTGCCGTGTATCGTGCATTGAGGCTGGCGAAATCGCCGTTGGTGGGAGGCGCGCAACTGCGCCCGCCGCGCAAAGCCGGGAATCCCCACATTAGATACGCAAACGGCAATGTTATGAAATTTACTTTCGCGGGGGAGTACTGCCCGGTGGCCGGAATGTCAACCCCGGCCCCGCGCCAACCCCGCCCCTTACCACGAAAAATCAATCGAACGGACGAAAGAACAAGCGTCGCATGGCCGGATCGGCGACGAACTCCACCAAGGACATGCCAGGCGGTTTGGCTAGCAGATCGGCTTCAATAGCCGCATGCACCGCCTTGAAGCTGCGCGCGGCCGCGGCGCCCAGTGCGTCGACGCCAGCACCGACGCGCTCCCGAGCACAATAATCCTGTACGAAGGTGTTCCCCGACGGTTGCAGCAAAGTAACCATTACTTCGAAGTCCGTGCCGTCAATGCGATGGCTCAAAATGAACTTCCCTTTCCCGTGCTCGACAAGCAATTCATCAACGATGCGGCGATTCATTTCTGCTGGATTCTCCATTTGTCGTCATGCAGCGGCGCTGCTGACTCACACCCGCGACTGATGTCAGGACGGGTCTTCGGTCTGCTATCAGCGCTGTCGGTGCGGCCTTCAGGGGAACACAAATCGAGGCGCATGAAGACAATTTTTTTCAACACTCAATATTTCTGTCCGATGCAGCCCGCGAGAAAGCATGCTGTTCGCTACGCTAGCCCAAGACGCCTGTATTGCCACTTCCCGCGGCATCCTTCTTGATTCTCGCCGACCGATACCATACGGTCCATCCGGTAAGGCCGGCGTAGAACCCATATTCAATCACTCTCGACGCGACAAGAGCCCAATGCTGATCCGGCCAACTCCAGTCAAGATAGCCACGCAGGAGATTCTCACAGGTCGTGCCCAAACCCCACACCAGGGTCATTAAACGAATGTGACCAGGCAAGTCCGGCCGGGTGCTCCATGACTTTTCGAAGACTGCTGCGCCATCGCTGCTTTCGCGCGCCATGGTCGAGCGCGCGAGATAGAACACCATGGGCCGCCGCCAGGTAAGTGAAAGCAGCAAACACAGACCTATGATTCCCGACACAAGAGGCTCTTCGACCAAGCGCTTGCGGGATTCGTTGGTGAGCAACATGGTGACAAGCGACAGCGTCGTTCCGACCAGTACCAACGCGGTCAATGCATCGAAATGATGGAAGCGCGTCAGATCCCACGCAATCCACGCGACTAATGGCACCATGGACGCAGCGAGGGCGCACGCGGGTCCATAGTGGGGAAGCGTGAGGCGATACACGACCCATGGCACCACAAAATTCACCACGATGGCCGACAGATATCGAGACCTGATTTTCATCGGTTAGAACCCTGGACGCGTTATTCCTGAATCCCCTCATTCGATTTCGCTGGCTCCCAACCGACAATAGCAGATTCGCCAGCCGCGCCGAACGACGCGCTCGCCAAGCAAACCTCGACCTTCGGGAACCGTGTGTCCTTAGCGCTCCACGCCGCGCTGCTTGCGCACATTGTCGGCCGACCGCTCGACACGATCGATAGGGCTTTGTCACGTTACTGAGCGTGTCGCGTAAAATCCTGCAAGCCCATCCAAAGCAACAAACACTGTACGGAGAAACGATTGATCGAATGCCACGTTGCACCCAGTCCGCTTGGCCACCTGGTGTATCGCGCGGAAGACGACTGCCTGACCGGGCTGTTCTTCGTCGGCCAGAAGCACTATCCAGCGGGTCTTGTCAGCACGGGCGCGCCGGCATCCCGGGTCATCGAAGAGGCGATGGAACAGATCGGCGAATATTTTGCCAACCAGCGTACTGCTTTTTCCGTGAAGCTACGGCTCGATGGCACTGAATTCCAGCAACGCGTTTGGGCGGCGTTGCGCGAGATCCCCTTCGGCGCAGCATGGACCTACGGCGATCTAGCCCGCAGCCTGGGCGCAGCGCCCGGCGCGTCGCGAGCCGTAGGC
>NZ_JBAUSA010001100.1:0-7406 GCF_049581465.1 Caballeronia sp.
GATCTACACGCAGCCGGTCCTGTACGAGTTTGGCAATATCAAAGTACCGACGCTGCTAATGATCGGCGACAAGGACACCACCGCGATCGGTCGTGACTTTGCTCCCCCGGAGGTCCAGCAGACACTGGGCCATTATCCCGAACTTGCCAGGCGCGCAGTAGAAGCGATTCCGGGCGCCAAACTCGTGGAGTTTCCCGATTCTGGGCACGCGCCACAGATGCAGGAACCGCAAGCGTTTCATCGGGCGCTGCTCGACGGACTCGCGGCCGTTAATTGAAATCAGAGGTGGTCCCGCTTAAGTCGCGGCGTGCGCGCGCTGTTCGCCGTGCGTCGTCCGATTTTGCCTGTGCGTCGCTTTGTTGGGCCCTATGAATACTTTCCTGCTTTACGTCGTCACGGCCGTCGCTGAGATATCGGGCTGTTATTTTCCGTATCGATGGCTAAAGGAGGGCGGTTCCCCGTGGTTGCTCGTTCCAGGCGCGATCTCGCTCGCGCTGTTCGCGTGGCTGCTTACACTTCACGCAAGCGCCGCCGGCCGCGTGTATGCGGCGTATGGCGGCGTCTATATCGGTGTGGCGATAGGGTGGCTCTGGGTCGTCGAGCGGATTCGCCCCACGGCGTGGGACGTGACGGGCGCGGGGATCGCGCTGCTCGGCATGTGCGTGATTGCGTTCCAGCCGCGTGGATGAACGCTGAGCCGCTTACAAGCCCCAAGCCCCAAGCCACAAGCCACAAGCCACAAGCCTCTAAGGTTCCAAGCCTCTAAGCTTCCAGCGCGAGCAGCGCGAAGGTCGCGAGCCAGTGCTCGCCCATATAGTCGCCCGCCACGTGCGCGAGGCCCGCCGCGAGATGACCGTTCGCTGCCGCTTCAAGCAACGGGGCGCGCGGATCCCCCGCCGGAATGGCACGCGCGATTGAACGCTGGCACCACGCGCGGCTCAGGTTCAGGCCATCGAGGTGCGCAAGCTTGCCGTCGCTACGATCCGTCACGGTGGCAGGCATGAACAGCGTGGCGGGCTCGCGGTGGGCAAGCCGTGGCAAAAAGCCGTCGAACCAGGCCGCGAATTCGGCTTCGGGCAACACACGCCGCATCAACTCGGCTTCCATCAGCGACGAAGAAAGAAACTCGTCGCCGCCCGGTTCCCACGCCTGGCAATCCGCATCGCCCAGATACCAGCGACAGGCGGTTTCCACAATCAACTTTTCGAACGCGGTCGCGCCGGTTTCCCGCGCGTAGCCGATTGCAAGCGTCAACGCGAACGCCGTATTGAAGTGGGTGCCCACGCGCAACGGATAGGTCGACTTTGGCAGGAATTCAATAAAACGCTCGACGAACGCGTGCGCCAGCGGCGCAAGCGTTGCGGCCCATTGTTGTCCCTTGGTCGACCGCATCGAATGGAGTTGTCCGGCGAGCGCGAGCAACCACGCCCAGCCGTACGGACGCTCGAAACCGCGCGCGGCCGGACGCTGCAAGTAGGCGACTTCGGCGGCGACGTTTGCATCGGTGACGTGAGTGTCGATCAAGCTGCGGATGGCGGCCGCTTCCGGGAGTTCGGGAAAGCGGTCGTAAAGCCGTGCGATCAGCCAGTAGCCGTGGACGCACGAATGCCAGTCGAAGCTGCCATAAAAGATCGGATGCAACGCGCGTGGGCTTTGCACGTCAGCGGCGCTGGCCATCACGTGGTCGAGCTTGTTCGGATATTCGCGCGTCAGGTGGCCGAGCGCGAGCCCGGCGAACTTCGAGGCGAGCGCGGCGTCGAGCGTGTGCATCGAGGGCTGTGGGTTCATGCGGTTCTCCAAAAAGATCGTCGACACGCAGGATTATGGCAATGGATTCGTGCTGGAGCGTTCGCGATTTTTCACCGATGAAAGTCTTTGACGTTTTGCTCAATCGGCGTAGTTACTGAATGCTTTCATATACAAAAACTGTAAGTTTTCTGCGATGCACATTGAAACAGTCTTCGAACTAGCACCAACTTCTTGATCCGTCTAAACGCAGTTGCAGAAAGGTATAGCAGCCGGTCGCTGCATGCACTTTCTATTGATTAGCTTTCTTAAAATTTCCGTACGTAATAATTTATTCATCTAAGCGTCAGATTTAGGGGCGTCGTATAAACTTGCGCGCGAACGCCGCACGGGCGTTCATTTTTCGACATTCAGCCGTTGCAAGTGCGGTCTCAAACCGTCGCTTCCAGCCGCGCCTCACGCAAGGACAAGACCCGCATGGCCGAACAAGCCTTATCGCAAGCAGCAGATACCCGGCGGCGCGTGCGCGCGATCGTCGGGGCATCGTCGGGAAATCTCGTCGAGTGGTTCGATTTTTATATCTACTCGTTTCTCGCGCTGTACTTTTCGTCGGCGTTCTTCCCAAGCGGCAATCCCACCACGCAATTGCTCAACACGGCCGGCGTTTTCGCTGCGGGCTTCCTGATGCGCCCTATCGGCGGCTGGATGTTTGGCCGTATCGCCGACAAACACGGCCGCCGCACGTCGATGATGATCTCTGTCCTCATGATGTGCGCCGGCTCGCTGGTGATCTGCTTCCTGCCCACGTATTCGACCATCGGGGCGTGGGCGCCATTCTTCCTGCTGGTGGCGCGCCTGTTCCAGGGTTTGTCAGTGGGGGGTGAATACGGCACGAGCGCGACCTACATGAGCGAAGTGGCCTTGCAGGGTCGGCGGGGCTTCTTCGCGTCGTTCCAGTACGTGACACTGATCGGCGGCCAACTGGCGGCGCTGCTCGTGCTGGTCGTATTGCAGCAGATCCTGAGCACGGAAGAGCTCAAGGCGTGGGGCTGGCGAATCCCGTTCGGGATCGGCGCGCTGGCGGCCGTCGTGTCGCTCTACCTGCGCAAATCGCTCGATGAAACCACGACGGCCGAGAGCCGCAGGTCAAAGGAGGCCGGCACGCTGCGAGGCCTGATGCAGCACAAGGCCGCATTCGTCACCGTGCTGGGGTTCACGGCCGGCGGCTCGCTGATTTTCTACACGTTCACAACCTACATGCAGAAGTACCTGGTCAACACGGCCGGCATGCACGCGAAGACGGCGAGCAACGTCATGACGGCTGCACTCTTTATCTTCATGATCATGCAGCCGGCATTCGGCGCGTTGTCGGACCGCATTGGACGGCGCAAGTCGATGATCTGGTTCAGTGCGCTCGCCACGCTGGGCACGGTGCCGATCCTGCACGCGCTCAAGGACGTGAGCAATCCGTACGCGGCGTTCGGACTGGTGGTGGTCGCGCTCGCCATTGTCAGTCTGTACACATCGATCAGCGGACTGATCAAGGCTGAAATGTTTCCTGCCCAGGTGCGCGCGCTCGGCGTGGGGTTGTCGTACGCAGTGGCAAATGCGGTGTTCGGCGGATCGGCGGAATACGTCGCGCTGTTCTTGAAATCGATCGGCAGCGAGTCCACCTTCTATTGGTACGTGACCGCGATGTGCGCCATCGCGGGCATCGTTTCGTTTCGCATGCGCGATTCTGCCAAAGAAGGCTATTTACGCGACGTTCGATGAGGGATGCTTGAGGCCCGCCTTCTCGCGAATCCTGTAGCGCTTAAGCCGCCTGTTCGACGCCAGCGCGGCTCACCGCCTTGCCTCCCACCAGACACACAACCAGGGCAGCCAGCAAAAGCGCACATAACGCGAGGCGCAAACCCACGAAACCTGCACCCAAGCCGATCATTGGCGGTCCGACCAGGAAGCCGGCATAACCTGCCGTGGCAGCCATGGAAACACCGACGGCTGGCGTCGTGGTTGAACGGCCCGCAGCACTAAAGATCACCGGCACGATATTAGCGAGGCCTATGCCCACCAGCGCAAACCCCACGCATGCTGTGACCACGTTTGGATATCCCAGCACCAGAGCGAGTCCCACGGCTGCAATAAGCCCTCCTGATGCAACCACTACGCTCGCGCCCAGGCGTCGCACCGATGCGTCCCCAATCACGCGGCATGCCGCCATCGCAAAGGCAAACGACGAATAGCCGAGCGCCGCTGCACTGGCTTGCGTGTCGAGCGCTGAGCGCAGGAACACCGCGCTCCAGTCCGCCACCGCGCCTTCGACCATCATGCAGAGAAACGCCAGGGCGGCGAGTTTCATGACGGCGGCGCTTGGCAATGTAAATCCGCTAGCGGGCGCTAATGCCCTCGGCCCAATATCTTGCAACGCCATGACTGCGCTGCTCAAAATGAGCGCACCGATCACGAGATCAGGCAGCAGCAATCCGCCGATTGTGCCGATACCGTTGGCCTGAAGCGCCGCGCCCCCCGCCGCGCCCAGCAGACCGCCCATGCTCCAGGCCGCATGAAACGACGACATGATCGGTGCCCGCCATTCGGCTTCGATCGCGCTGGCGTGTCCGTTCATCGATACATCCAGCGCGCCGTTCGAGGCGCCCAATGCAAACAGCACGACGCACAACAAAGCGTAGTTCGGGACCAGGGCGGGCAAGGGCAATGCGACAACAAATGCAATGCCCAGGAATGCGGTGACGCGGCCGCTTCCAAAGCGCGGCGCCAGCCGCCCGGCTAGCGGCATCGCCACAATCGCGCCCAACGCAAAACAGAATAGCGCGATCCCAAGCGATGCATTGCTTAGCGACAAGGCTTCCTTGATCCGCGGGACTGAGACGGCCCACGCACCAATGCCCAGTCCGTTAGCGAGGAACACCGCGGTGGTGGCGATACGTTCAGCAACAGGTTTCATGATCGCCCCTGCGCTTGAGCCACGATTACGTTGCCGCAGATTCTTTCGAACTCGGCTAAGCGGTGCGCGGACACATCCGGCTCCACAATCAGATGCTCGATGCCCGAAGTCCCCACGACAAAAAAGGGCGCCGCGGTCATCAATTTCTCGGACGTCATCGCGATGGCGATCTGGCCGCTCGACTTGACCATCGCCCGTTTAAGCTCGGCTTCCTCCGCCTCGAACGCAGCGACGCCCTCGTCCGGGTCGATCGCGCACGCGCCGAGGAAGCATAGGTCGGCCCTGATCTGCTGGACCTGCAAAAGCGCGGTGGACCCAATCGATCCCGCTCCGCGCGCGCTCATGCGGCCACCGATCAGGATGACGTCGAAGCCGGGGCGATCGAGCAAACGCGAACAGGCATCGGGGGAATTTGTCACGACGGTGAGGCCCGCGTTATCCGGAAGCGCCGCCGCGATCGCGACGTTGGTCGACCCGGCATCCAGCAGGATGATCTGCCCCGGCCTGACGATGGACGCCGCCGCGACGGCCAGTTGAGCCTTTCGATCAGCCGCCTCGCGCAGCCGGACGGACCCGGCCGGCGCAGCGGGCGAAATCAGCAGCGCGCCGCCGTACACGCGTTTGCAATGACCCGCGTCCACGAGATCGCGCAGATGGCGGCGAACCGTGTGTTCGGAGGTGTTGAATTCCAGCGCAAGTTCGGCCGCCAGTACGCGGCCGTGGGTACGTAGGCGGTCGAGTATCAGCTTTGCGCGTTCGTCGGGAAGCAATCCGTCTACGGCGTCGCGCCGGGTTCGTTGCATGTCGTGAGTCTCTGTATGGAATGCTGCGTTAATTTGTAATCGATCATAAGTGAGCATAATGTATCGTAAACGAGCGAGCGAGGGTAAATTTTTTGAGATCCGTGTTTTATCGCTACCTAAAACGTGTGAGATGAACGTTGTCAAAAGTGGGCGAAGCTGACCGACGCTTCATTGCACACACGATGTACGGGGCTTTGTTAATCCGTCGTTCGCGAGTAGGCGGCTCTCAGCGCGGCGGCGTCGAACTTCACCATTTTCATCATGGTGTCGGCAACGCGCCCGGCTTTTGCTGGATCGGGGTCAGCCATCATCTCGATGAGATCGCCCGGAACGATCTGCCACGAGACGCCGAAGCGGTCTTTCAGCCAGCCGCATGCCTCGGGCGAACCGCCGCCCTCAAGAAGGGCGTTCCAATAACGGTCGAGTTCGTCCTGATCTTTACAGTTGACCATGAGGGATACCGAGTGGTTGAACGGGTCGGCACCCCCGGAGCTCACGGCGATGAAGGGCTGCCCAAAGAGAACGAACTCGACGACCTTGGTGGCGCCGGCGCTCGGCACAGCAGTGACTCGAACGACGCGCGAGTCTGGAAAGATATCTGCATAGAAAGCAGCGGCCTCCTCAGCTTGCGTGGAGTACCAAAGAAAAGGTGTGATCTTTTGAATCGTCATCGCAAATCTCCTGTCATCGTGGGTCGTATGCGCAGGCAAGCTGCATGCCGCAGCCTTCGAGTCGTGTTTTTACATCGATTCCGATTGAATTTCAGGGTTTTCACCGCCTCGCTTCACAAAACGCGCATTATTGAGATAGCGGTAAGATGCGGTCAGATGCCTTACGCGAGGCGACGCTTCCATTGCGAGTCCGGAGCGTCGTCGCGACGATGGGCTCGCCGGGACCGAAAGCGCGCGCATGTGACCTCGCTGCGTGGTGAAGCGAGTCCGTCTGCTTGGAGACTAGCCCATGGAAGATTTCGATGAAACGTTATACGTCGTGTGGCGAGCCAACCTGAATGTGCTCGCTGGATCGTCGGCAGGCGCCGCAAGAATTGCGCGCATGATGAATTTTTCCCCGTCGTTTATGAAACTGATCCTGGCGGGAAGGCGCGATTTCAGCGAGGAGTTCGTGCGCGGAGTTGAAACGGTCACTGGCTTGCCGCCGCGCTGGCTCGATGAGCGCCGCGAGCGTCGTGACATTCCCGCCGAGACCCGGCGCGCCATGGACGAGGAATTGCCTGTTGCGGTGTTTCGCGGCACAGCGCACCCTGCGCCGAAGCGGCCCGTTTTACGCGGGCCGGAGCCATTGCTGTCGCAGACGGAAGCAACCCGGCGCATTGCCGACCAGGCGCTCCAGCAAACGGAAGCGCATCGGCGCGATCTGGTGTTCAGACGCAACCGGGACCTGCTGGTCACGGATTTGCGCCGCGTGGAGCGGCAGATTTCAATGATTCAGCTCGACGTCATCAACGCCCGGGCGGACGATTTGCGTGCGTCGGGGAAACTCGACGATCCGGTCGCAGCCGACCTGTCGGGGCGAATCGAACAAATCGAGAAGCATCGCGCGATGCTGCTTCAGCACGTCGAAAAACTGGCCGCGCTGATGGCCGGCCTCGATGACGCGTGATAGTCGTTACTTAGCGTGCTTGCCGCGCTTAGTGTGAGTCTCGGCAGTATCGGGCTTTGGCCGACGCTCACCCGATATCGCGACCGGGTCGCTGGCGGGGAAACTCTCATCCAGCGCTTCGTCGAGGGCGTCTTCCTGATCCTGCACATCGGGCGATTCGGCCGGTTTCGGCACTTTCGATTTCGGCATGGCGAGACTCCGTGCGTGATGGGTCGATTTCAATATAGCAGCGGATCGACGTGTTCGCCGACCCATGCACCCAAGGCTTATGC
>NZ_JBAUSA010001101.1:0-5426 GCF_049581465.1 Caballeronia sp.
GTGCTCGGCAACACGGTGAACTACTGGATTGGCCGCTCGATCGGTCCGAAGGTCTTCGATACCCATATCCCCGTGCTCGAGCGTTTCCTCGATCGCGAAGCGCTTCGCAAGACGCAAGGTTTCTACGAGCGGCACGGCGGCAAAACCATCGTGCTCGCGCGCTTCGTGCCTATCGTGCGGACGTTCGCGCCATTCGTCGCCGGGGCATCGGCGATGAAAGCATCGCGCTTTCAAATGTTCAACACAATCGGCGCGCTGATCTGGGTGTTGCTACTCGTGTTGCTCGGTTATTTCTTCGGCAATATCCCGTTTATTCGCCAGTATCTGAACGTGATAGCGCTGATCGGCGTGTGCGCGGCAATCGTGCCGATCGCGCTGGGCGCGTTGTGGAAAGTCACGCGGCGCAAAGCCGGCAATTGACAAGGTTGTAGTTGGAACGAAAAAGGCCGCTCATCCGAGCGGCCTTTTTCGTTGGCGCCTTGGGGGCAGTACGTATTCGTTGACCGGACGACCGTGCTCAAGCCAATTTTATCGATACGGTGGTGCGTCTGGACTGATCACGGCTCCACTCTCTTTCTGTCGATGCATTCACTGCCTTTCCCGGAGTAAGAGACTGTTGCGGCGCACGCAACGCTCTCTAGGACTGCGCCTATCCAATGTCTTATCTCATCCTAATAAAGTATGTCCTGACGCTAGGTGCGACGCGCAGAACCTCTTAAAGCTTCCTCGTTATCCCGCCGCCGCCTGTGACCTCCGGGACTGTTCCCGACGGGTTTGGAGCTAGCCATATCGAAGCGCCGGTTCGGAATGTTCCGAACCGGTTTCCAGTCAAGAAATTGGGCATATTTTTAGGAATACATATCATTATGAACAAGTCATTCAAATCAATTATGAACAAGTCGACGGGAACGTATGTGGCAGCGGGTGAAAACGCGAAGTCGAAGGGCAAGTCGTCGAAGAACAAGCTGGCGACGGCGCTGGCATCGGCTTCAATGGCGGTTAGCGCGGCGGCCGCCATGTTGTCTCCGATTGAGGGCTCCGCACAAAACGTGGCGTATATAGGTAGCGAATCCAACGGAACGGATTACTGCTCTAAAGATGGCGGCAACATGACAACTTGTACTCCGTGGACTTCCAATTTTACGAAGGTGTCTGGAACGCGTTTCAGCTATTTGACTTCTAAAGACGGTACGGATGAAGGAGGCGTATGGGCGGGGAACTTGTCCTCGGGAATATTTTTTGGCAACGGCCCAGCCGGTATGAACGCAGTGGTGTTGGATGCCAATGGCACAACGATTTCTGGCACCAATCTCACGCTGAAATCGACGAACGGCATCAATGTGTCATCGAGCAAGATTGTCAACGTGGCAGAGGGCGACGTAACCTCCGCGACGAGCATGGACGCGGTGAATGGGTCGCAGCTTTTCCATCTCACGGATGGGTCGACAGCTATGAATTCCGCGTATGTCAAGGTGAACGGGAAGACAGCCGCTTCGGCGACCAGTACAAACGGCATAGCAATTGGCTCGGGCGCGCACGCCGATACCGGAGCGTATAACGGCGCCATCGCTATCGGGGAAAATGCGATAGTAAATAATTCAGGCTACTATGGCGGGATGGCGATTGGTTCGGGCGCTGTGGCGAGCGGTGGTATGGCGTTTGGTTTTAACGCCAATGCGGTGAACCAATCAACAGCTATTGGCCGTGAGGCGTCAGCAAGCGGAACTGGGTCGACGGTAGTCGGCTTCTATGCAAAGACCTCGGACGCTAATACCACGGCGCTTGGTTACGGTTCTTCGGCTGCCGCCGCTGGCAGCGTCGCGTTGGGTTACGCTTCAGTGGCCAGCGTAGCCAATACTGTTTCTGTCGGTAAGGTTGGCTCAGAACGCAAGATCGTGAACGTGAAGGCCGGCGACGCAACCTCCGCAAACAGCACGGATGCGATGAACGGCGGCCAGTTGTTCGCAACAAACGAGAACGTGACGATCAACGCCCAAGACATCACGACAAACGCGCAGGCTATCAGCACACTCAACACCCAGATGGTCGATGCGGTGAAATACGACACGACCATCCACGACACTCTGAAGCTGAGTGGCACGGCCGGCACGAAGATCACCAACCTCGCGGCAGGTACGCAAAGCACCGACGCCGTCAATGTGAGTCAGCTCAGTTCGGTCGTGAACACGCTCGGCGGCGGCGCAGCGCTTAACAGCGACGGCACGATCAAGGCACCGTCATATACCGTTGGCGGAAAAGCACAGGCAACCGTCGGCGCCGCGATTACCGCGCTCGATACCAACGTATCCACACTCAGCACGACCGTTGCGGGCCTCCAGGACGGAAGCAGCAAATACCTGGCGGCCAACGCTGCGTCGGGAAATAGTTCGGGAGCTTCGGCTATCGGTTTAGGGAGCATTGCTATCGGCGGTCATGCCACCGCCGACAACACGGGTGGCGCGCCGGCTTCGATCGCCATCGGGTCCGACTCCTTGGCACAGGCCTATGCGGCGACGGTCATTGGTCCGGGTGCAACAGCAACGGCCACAAACACGGTCGCGCTGGGCACGATGTCCCTTGCGGATCGCGCTAACACTGTTTCGATCGGCAGCGCCACGAGCAAGCGTCAACTGGTCAACCTTGCTGCCGGGACGCAAGACGCCGACGCAGTCAATCTCGCGCAGATGAAGCTCGCGGGGCTGACCACCGACACGGCCGGTGTCTTCACGAACTCGTTCGTCGCTTACGACGCCAAATCGAAGGCCGTCATGACGCTGGGCGGCACGTCCGGCACGAAGATCACGAATCTGGCGGACGGGGACGTCCTGGCATCGAGCAAGGATGCCGTGAACGGATCGCAGTTGTTCGCTGTGAAGCAGAGCATCGCCTCGCAAGGCGGTGCGCTCGCCGACGCCGTCGCCTACGACTCAGCCGCACACGATGCCATCACGCTCAGCGGCAGTGCCGGCACGACGATCAAGAATGTGAAGACCGGCGTTTTATCGGCGGCCAGCACCGACGCAGTGAACGGCGCGCAGTTGAACACCACGAATCTGAATGTCGCGAAGAACGCCACGGATATCGCGAAGAGCACGACCGATATCGCGGCAAACAAGACCGACATCGCGAAGAACGCCACCGACATCGCCGCAAACAACACCAACATCACGAAGAACATCGCGGATATCGGCACATTGAACACGCAACTCGGAACGCTGAACACGCAAGTCGGCAGCTTGAACACCCAAATTGCCGATGCCGTGAAGTACGACACGTCGTCAGCTCACGCCATCATCACGTTGGGCGGCGTGTCGGGCACGAAGATCACAAACCTGGCGGACGGCGATGTGCTGGAATCGAGCAAGGACGCGATCAATGGCTCGCAACTCTTCGCTGTGAAGCAGAGCATCGCCTCGCAAGGCGGTGCGCTCGCCGACGCAGTGGCCTACGACTCAGCCGCTCACGACGTCATGACACTCGGCGGCACGTCCGGCACGACGATCAAGAACGTGAAGGACGGCGAAATCTCCGCCACTAGCACCGACGCCGTGAACGGTTCGCAATTGAACACCGTCGCTGAAAACGTGAAGAAGAACACGACCGACATCGCCAGCCTGAACAGCTCGATGAGCGACTTCAACAACGGCTTCTCGGGCCTCGCACGCCAGGATGTGCTCACCCGTTCGATCAGCATCGGCGCGAATACCGATGGCAACTCGATCAGCATGGCGGGAACGCAAGGCGCACGCAGCGTGACCGGTGTCGCGAAGGGCGCGGTCAACGCATCCAGCACGGACGCGGTCAACGGTGCGCAACTGGCTCAGGTTTCAGCGAGCACGGCGGCGGCATTGGGCGGCGGTTCGAGCATCGATGCAAACGGCAGCGTCACCGCACCGACCTACACCGTCGGCGGCACGCAAATGCATGACGTGGGCTCGGCATTCGACAATATCGATGGCCGGGTGATGCAGAACAGCGCGGATATTGCCGGCATGAAGGGCGACATCATCGCGGTAGCAAGCGGGCTGAACCCGAACGCCATCAACTACGATTCCGCCGATCACAACAAGGTTACGCTCGGCGGAACGGCCGCGACGGACCCCGTGCAACTGACGAACGTGAAGGCGGGCGAACTATCGTCGACCAGCACTGACGCCATCAACGGTGCGCAACTGAACGCGACCAATGAACGTGTCGGCGTCACGGAAACCGCGATCGCCGGGTATCAAGCGGCGGGGCTGGGTTACATGACGGTTAATTCGTCGGCGGCTAGCGGATCGAAGCCCGTGGCATCGGGCCAGGACGCAGTGGCGATCGGCGTGAACGCTGCGGCCTCCGCCAGCAACTCGGTGGCGCTCGGTGCGAATTCTGTCGCCGACGAAGCCAACACGGTATCCGTAGGCTCAGCCGGCAACGAGCGTCGCGTGACAAACGTGGCAGCGGGCGTCGGCGGCGCGGACGCGGTCAACATGGTCCAGATGAACCAGTTGCGCCAGGACGTTGGTAGAAGCATGACGGCGTTGCAAAGGTCCGCGTACGGTGGCGTAGCCGCTGCCATGGCGATGCCCAACCCGACGCCGAGCGCACCCGGCAAGACGGTCGTCGGCGCAGGTCTGGCCAACTACAAGGGCTACAGCGCAATAGCCGCTGGCGTGACGCATCGCTCGGCGAACGGCAAGTGGCTCACGAGTGGAGCTGTCGCGGCAACACCGGGCGGTGACGCCGGCGTGCGGGCTCACCTCGACTATGAGTTCTGATCTCAGCACTTGAAATTGCGGTAAGAAAAGGGGGCGATCCGGATGTTCGGGTCGCTCTTTTCGTATTCGCCCGGCACGGCACACTGACGGGCGGTTGACGCAGCAGCTTCACCTCTTCTCAATCATCAGCGCAAGCGCTTTTGGAGCCCATGGTGCGCCGCGTCTTCGCCGCCAAAACGTAAAAGGTTAGAATGCCAAACGGTAGAGCGGGCGGAAATTCATCGGTTGATATAAACGATTTCGATGAACGATTTCAGCGATTCGTGAACAAAGGTTAAGTGTTTGATGCTGGCGAAGGGTTCGAGGTGCGCTTGATGATGCGGGAACGAGTAAGAAGTAGAGCAGAAGCAGCATGCAACTGGCGTCGTCTCAGGTTGGCGGTGGCAGTGTTGGGCGTGGCGGTGCTGGTCGCGGGCTGCGGGATTTTCGGCTGCGGCGGCAGCGCGACGAACGGTGGGGCTTTCGGCGGATGCGGAGCCGGCATGCGGTTCTGAGCGTTCAGGCGCGGCTCGGGAATATTGATAACAGGAAGTCAGGGAAAACGGCAAGCATGGCGGTATCGCGTTCAAGTCATACAAGAGGGGCCGTCGTCGGCCGGGTGGGCGTACTGGGTGTTATCAGCACGCTCGTTTTAATCGGCGTGGCGGGCTGCTCTACGGCGCTTACGCC